>JACQFU010000243.1 GCA_016199905.1 Candidatus Wallbacteria bacterium | reverse complement strand
CCGCCATCCCGAGCAGTTCGACGCTGCCGGGTTCGATCTTTTGGACTCGACGGCCGACAACCTGGAGACGCTGCGCAACGTGCTCACGGCGGTCCGCGCGATTCGGGGAAGCGCCATCTACGACGTGAAGCGTCAGGTGGAGGAAGGGCGCGAGGACTACCTCGGAAAGCGCGATGCCGCCTCGCTGAGGGGCATCGCCGCCGGGTCTCGCTCCAGCTTCGACGACTGGAACCGGCTGCGAGGCCACAAGAAGATCGCGGCTTCGGGCCGGAGGTTGAAGATGGGCTACGGCAAGGACGGCGCGCCGGTGGTCATCTTGCCCGGAGAAGACGAACAGGGCCGCGTGGCGAGGCTGCTTTTGCTGCACCCGGAGATCGACGAGGCGCTGCCCGTTCCCGATCGGATTCGCACGCTGGGGCGCAAGTACCACCTGATCCTCAACCACGCCAGCGAGTATGTTGAATGGAGTGACGACTACCTGGCGCGGGTGCCGATGAGGGACCTGCTGATGTTGTCCGACGAAGAGATCGCCGACGAGCGCATCGTCCCGATGGTGCGCGGGGAGGCACGCGCGAGCGGCAAGTAACGTGTTTGTGCCGGCGCGACAAGGAGGCTCCGAAAGACTATGGAATGGCCCAAAAACCCCATGAAGGACATTGGGGACTTCGTGAGCAGTACGGTCGAGAAGACCATGAACACGCTCTTCTCGTCCATGGATGCCCAGGAGGACGAGGTCAAGGCGAAGATGGACGCCGACCTGGCCAAGAGCCGGGATCTGCTGGCCGACGAGATCGTCTACGAGTCGTGCAAGCGCACCGCTTTGATCGGCGGAGGGGCGGCGCTGCCGGATCTGTTGCCCTTCGGTGGCTGGCCCATGTTGCTCGGCAGCATCGGCACGGATTTCACCCTCACCCTGCGGGAGGAGCTGGCGATGCTCTCGAAGCTGGCCTACCTCTACGGGCAGGACAGCAGCCGCGAGCTACGCCAGCGAGAGGCGATCAGCTTGCTCGCCGCCGTCAAAGCTGCCGAGGGCGAGCCGAAGCCAAGTGCCACAGGCGAGGTCACGAAGCTGATGGCCATGATGGGTGCCAAGCACCTCTCGCGCAAAGTCGTCAAGGAAATCCTGATAAAGATTGCCCTGAAGTTCTATTGGAAGAAGCTCCTCGTGATCATCCCGGGTATCGGGATCTTCATTTCCGGCGGCGTGAACTACTACTCCTCGCGAACGCTTGGCGATTACGCGAAGGCCTACTACCAGCGGCGCAAGGTCGGCAACACCGAGGTCGACACCATCGTCGGCGAGATCCAACATTTCCAAAAGTGCTACCTGCAGGTCATGATCAACATGGCCAAGATCGACAAGAAGATCCCTCGAGAAGAAGAGGACCTTCTCAAGGACTCGCTGCTGATGTTCGGTTTCAGTCGCGAGGAGCAGGAACCCTACTTTCGCGAACTGTTCAACCTCGAGGTGATGACGCCGGTGACGACCGACGACATCCGCAAGCTCTCGGAGGACGATCGCCGCTACGTCCTGAAGCAAGCGCTCGCGATGATGATGGTCGATCACAAGGCCTCGCTGGCGGAACGGAACTACGTCGACATGCTGCGCAAGATCTTCGGCATCAACGCCGACGCCGTCGCCGCGCTCCAGAAGGAAGTCGTGGAGGAGCTAGGGGCGCCGGAAGAGGAGTAAGGCAGTCGTGGTTCGTGGGCGCTGGCCCTGTTCCGTTCGTCCTTCCTTGGCGGTACTCCGCCGAACGGGCCGTATGGCGGAGTCCTCCCCCTCGGTTCGTCCTGAGCTTGTCGAAGCACGGGGGAAATCGGCACCCAGGTCCGTCGAACAGCTCAGGACGAACGGAGCCCCGTGAGCCGCAGACGCACTCGTAGCGGGCCGCTCTCTGCCGGGGAGGCGACCGGCGACGGCGAGGAGGAGCTCGAAGGCTGGGACAGCCTCGAGGAGTACCTGGCCTCCGAGGCTGCACGCACTTCCGGCGCTGGCCAGTCGCCGGCGCCGACGGCCGATCTTCGTGGGCCGAAGGCCGCCTCCACCCGCCACTACTTCTCGCGCGCCGAGTCTCAGCCTGCGGAGACGTTCACGTTCCCGCTGCGTTTCGGGGACCGCACGATCGATTGGGTCTCCGCGCACGGGGTGTTTTCCAAACAGCAGCTCGATTTCGGATCGCGTCTGCTGCTCGAGGTCGCGGAGATCCCTGCGACGGGCCGCCTCCTCGACCTGGGCTGCGGCACCGGTGCGCTCGGTCTACTGGCGCTGGCATCGAGAGTCGAGAGCGGAGGATCGGGCGAGGATCGCCTCTGGGCCTGCCTGTCCGATATCAGCGACCACGCGCTGGCCTGCGCGAGCGCCAACCGCGAACGCCTCGGGCTGACCGGTTCTGCGGGAATCGTGCAAGGGGAGTTCCTGGCGCCGTTCCGCTCCGGAGTGTTCGGCACCGTGCTCTTCAACCCGCCCATCCGCGCAGGCAAGGCGCCCATCCTCGAGACACTGACCCGGATGCGGCGCGTTCTGGAGCCGGACGGAACGTTGTGGGTAGTGGCGCGGGTGCAGCAGGGGGCAAAGAGCCTGTTGGCTCACCTGGAAAACGTTTTCGAGGGGGCCGCCCAGGTCCGTGCGCGACGCAAGGGTTACCTGATCCTTCGAGCGGGCGGCCGGAAGGCCGATGGTATCTAGGCGAAGTGTCCGGACAAGGGAGAAGTGTCTGTTTCCATTGCCCGCCACCCGTCGGAGCCCCTATCCTGATCAGGAAGCGTACAATTCTCGTCCCCAACGGCCTGCGAATGTCCTGTAGACTGGGCTGGCCCCGACTGAAGAGCCGAGGGCAAGCGGGTTCTTGCCGGTCCGATCCCTGGGAGGACCGATCCGCAAGAACCCCGGACTGCCCCGAGGACGGGTCCTCCAGATGAAGCAGCAAGACCAGGAAACGCCGGAGAACAGCCAGGAAGAGGCCGCCCGGGTCAAGAGCGACGAGATCCTGGGGATCTTGTTCATCACCATCGCGATGCTGCTGCTGGTGGGCTGGCGCTTCGAGCAGAGCGGAGCGTTCCACTCGGTCGCGTCGTGGCTGCTGGCGTCGATGGGCGCCGGGATGTGGTACCTCATCCTGATGTTCGCGCTCTGGGGAATCAACAAGTTCCGCGGACGGGCCGTGATCAGCGACTGGATGCAGCTGGCGGCCTGGGTCGTGATGCTGCCGGTGTTCCTCGGCTTCTTGCAGAGCTTTCGTCCCGTGGACCGCGACCTGGGCGGCACCATCGGCTGGACGCTCTACACGAACCTGGAGAACATCACCGGCACCTTCAGCGCGCGGGTGCTGCTGGCGGGGTTCTTCCTGATCCTGACGGTGGTCTGTCTGGACACTCCGCTGACTCAGATCGTGGCATCCGGTTATCGCGCTGGCGGCAAGGCCACGGGCGTGGTCTGGCCCGTTCTCACGTTTCCGGCGATTCTGCTCTACACGGCGATCTTCCACCTGCTCACGTTCGTCCACATGCTGGTCTTCATTCTATTGAAGGACCTGGTGGTGCTCTTCGACGTCCTCTACGACCGGCTGATGACCACCGAGGAGCCGCTCCCGGCCCCGGACGGAGAGGGGGCCTTGGTCGGGCCCGTGGCAGGTTCGAAACCAGCGGCCGCGGGCGGTCGCGAATCCGAGCCGCCGCGGTTCCACTCCGCCGTGGAACCCGTCGTCGAGCTGGACCGGCCCGGCGTTGCAGCCGCTCCGCATCCGCCGTCACGGGCCGCCTCGGAGTCGCCGGCGGCCTCTTCGCCCGGCGAGGCCGACCTTCCCCCGCCGGGGGCGCTGGACGACGACTCCACCCAGGGGATCTTCCTGATGGGGGGACGAAGTTCCGAGACCGCAAGCGCCAGGCAGGCTCCCGTCGAGCCGCCGCCTAAACCGGCCGAGTCCGCTCCGGCCGCTCCGGCCGTTCCGGCGCCGGCCCCTGCTCCCACGGCGCCTGTAGCGGCTTCCTCTCCGCTGCCGCAGGAGCTGTTGGGCGGCGTTCCCGTACCCGAAGACGAGGTGCCGGAGGAGGAAGAGGAAGAGTTCCAGGAGACGGAGGAGGAGCTGAGGCAAGCCGAAGCGATGCACAACATCTT
>JACQFU010000223.1 GCA_016199905.1 Candidatus Wallbacteria bacterium | reverse complement strand
GGCAGTTGGTGGCAGGGTCGTCTCGGAGTGTCCGGCAGACTTGATACCCACTCATGGCGGGAAGCCGCACATCGAGGAGCAAGAGATCGGGAACGGCGCTCCGGATCGCGGCCAGCCCCGCCTCGCCGGACGAGGCGACCACAACGCGGTAGGACTCGTCCTCGAACGCGCTGCGGTAGAAGGCCGCCTGGGTGCTGCTGTCCTCGACGATCAGGATCTGCTCTTTCATACGCTCTCCCTTCTGGGTTTTTGCAAGAGTCACAAGAGTGTTCGACTCCTCGAAAGGTCGCGGAACGCCGTCCGCAAGATCAGACCGAACGGCACCCACCAGATCACATCGTTGACCATCACGATCCAGCCCAGGGACCACGGGGCCAATCCCCTCATCGCCAGCACCGCAAAACCCGTCACGCCGGCCAGCTTCGCCGCCAGCCCGGCGACGACGATTCGCCAGTACCTGAGCGGTTGTCGGGCCGCCAGCAGCAGCGCGACGCCGAACAGACCGATGACCGTGCCTGCCGTTCGCCATAGTTCGGGGGCCAGGGGCAACCTCAGCTTCGTCAGCTCCCACGACGCGATCGGAGAGCTCACGATCCACGCGGCCCACCCCAAGTTGTACAACCCTGCGGTCGCCAGAGACGCCGACATCCACCAGGGAGACCGCCCGGTGCGCGGTTCCGACTCGATCATTTTACCGTGCGCTTGTTGAGATCCCGCAGCCGGTGAGAGAGCATTTGCACGATACGAAACGCCAGGGACGGGTCTTCCTGGATGCGGCGCAGCAGGTTGCTCTTGTCCACCGTCAGCACGTGCACGCTGCCAGCCGCTTTCACGGTCGCGGAACGCAGCTCGTGCTCGAAGATGGCCATCTCGCCGAAGAAGTCTCCCTTGTGCAGCTGCGTCACGATGATCTCCTGCCCGTCCTTCTCGAGGCAGACGTCCACGTCTCCTTCTTGCACGACGTACATGCAGGTGCCGACCTCGCCGGACTTGATGATGACCTCTCCGTCCTTGTACAACTTCCCAAGGTTTCCGACGTTCATTTTTCCCTCATCTTCCGAACAGTCCGTGGCCCTGTTTGCACGAGGCCGTCAGCTTTTGGAATCCCGCATGTCGGGCGGCGTTTGCTCCGGGGCGCCGCCGAAGGGCCAAAGCCTCGCCAGCAGCTCTCTGACGACGGCCCAGGCCATCCCCGGGTGCAGCGAGTGGCGCACGATTTCCGCATAGGGAGCGCTGCCGGTGAAGGTGTCCCATAGCGCGGCGCTCATGTGGGGGTAGCCGCTGGAAGCTTGCTCGCGCAGCACCATCGAAAGGAGCGTTGCGCGAGCAAACCGGCTCCTCTGGATTTGATGGGCCGCGGTGAAGATCATTTTTCCCAGCGTGTTGTCCCGATCGATTTTGCGGCAGACGGGGCCGTAGTGTTTGGCGAAGTCGCTCCCCGAGATTCCGTGCAACACGGCTGCCGTCGCCGCGGCTTTGGCCGCCCGGTAGGCCCCGCCAATTCCGTCTTTGTAGAGACGATTGACGGCGCAGTCCCCGATGAAGACCATCCGGTCCGCGTACGGTTGCGGCACCGCGGCCACGTTGAGCTTGGGCATGCAGTGGCACGCCATGTTGGCCGGCTGAAAGCCTTCCGGCAGGCACTTCCGGACAACCGGGTTGGCCAGGAACGTATCGACCAGCGGCTTGTCGATATCCTTCCCAAGCAGGCAGAGCGTGGCGTAGTCCCCCTTGGGAATCAGCGCCGCGAACTCGAGTCGCGGGATATCGAGAAGGAAGACGTGCACCGAGTCTCCGAGCTTCGCCAGCATTTCGGTTCCCGCCAAGGGGATCTCGCACACGGCCGTCTTGGTGCCCAGCGGCGCGGTGTAACCCATTCCCAGTCCCTCGAAGAGCTTCAAGGCCGAGGAGTTGAGACCCGTCGCGCCCACCATCAGGTCGTAGGACTGTGAGACCCCACTCTTCGTCCTCAAGCGGGGATGGCCATCATGCCAGACCACTTCTTCTACTCGATGCGGAAAGCGATGCGCGCCCCTCTCTTGTGCCAACCGCATCAGGTGCGCGTCGAAGCTGACGATGGAGGTGTCTTGATTGCGACGGGGCCCTGCCCCCCGGAACACAGAGGCGAGCAGCCCCCGGGCGCGGGCTGCTGGAAATCGCGCGGTTCGTAGATGTCGACGCCTACTCGCAGCCCAGCAGCGCTTGCCAGGTCGAGCAGGAAAATGCTGAACAACGCGCCCGCGGGTCCTCCGCCGATCACGGCAACGCGCGAACGGTCGACCAGGCGCAAGCTGTAGGATAGGTCGTCGTTTCGCGGTGCGAAACCTGAAGAAAGGATTCGTCGGCCATGGGTTCCCCTCCTGTCCTCGAACACTCTTTCGAGCGAGGCACCGGAGACTCGGAGGGGCTGTGGGGGCGCCGCCGGTTCTTCAGGCTCGCTCGGCCGCTTCGTCTATGCGTCCGGCCGGACGGATGAAAGCGTGCCTAAGAATACCGGACCAATCATCCAAACGTCAGTGTCTTGCGGCACCGAACCGGACGATTTTTCGATCGTTGTTCGTAGTCCTACCGATTAGCGGTAGCCGGATTCGCTACGACACCGGCGGCATCATCATCGCTTGGTGGGCGAAGTTGCTCTTGCTGATGGAGCCCGCCAGGGCGCCCGCCAGATCCATGAAGCGTTTCGAAATGGGGGAGTCCGGTCGCTCGGCGACGATCGGCTTGCCGGTGTCGCCGCCGATTCGGATCTGCGTGTCGATCGGGATGGAGCCCAGGAAGGGGATGCCCTGGACCTCTCCTTCTCGCTGGGCGCCGCCGTGGCCGAAGATGAAGTCCTCGTTGCCGCACCTGGAGCAAATGTGGCCTGCCATGTTCTCGATGATGCCCAGGATCGGCACGCCCACCTTGCGAAACATCGCGATCCCTTTGCGCACATCTTGCAACGCCACGTCTTGCGGCGTCGACACGATCACCGCGCCGGTCATCGAGATCGACTGCGACAGTGAAAGCTGCACGTCGCCCGTCCCCGGCGGCAGATCGACGATCAGGTAGTCGAGATCTCCCCAGGAGACCTCTCCCAGGAATTGACGCACCGCGCCGTGGAGCATCGGACCGCGCCAGATGACGGCCTCGCCCTCCTTGATGAAGAAGCCCATCGACATCACCTTGATACTGTAGGCGACGGCTGGCTTGAGCCTTTCCCCCTCGGGTTGCGGAGGCTGCGTGATGCCCATCATCAGGGGAATGTTGGGGCCGTAGACATCGCTGTCGAGCAAGCCGACCCGGGCGCCGCGGCGCGCCAGTGCGATGGACAGGTTGGCGCTGACGGTCGACTTCCCGACTCCGCCCTTGCCGCTCGCGACGGCAACCACGTTGCGGATGCCGGCGAGGTTGATGGCGCCATCGCGAACGCCCTTCGAAACGTTGGCGGTGATCTTCACGTCGACGGTCTCGACGCCCGCCAGCGCCTTCACGGCGCCCTTCACTTCGGTCTCGATCTGGGCGCGCAGCGGGCAGGCGGGAGTCGTCAGCACGACAGTCAGGCCCACGGCACCGCCGCAAACCTTTACGTCCTGGATCATTCCCAGCTCCACCAGCGGGCGGTTGAGCTCGGGATCGTTCACGTCCCGCAACGCGTGCAGGACTGCTTCGGGGGTCAACTGTGTGCTCGCCATCTCACAAACCTTCCACTCCGCCAGTTCCGGAGTCGCCACCTACCCCCGTCGCCGCCTGCCCGCGGCTCAACCGAAGAAGACCTGGGCGATGGAGAAGAGTTCCTTGTCTACCGTCTTGATCTCCTTGACTGCCTCGTCGAGGCTCACCGCCAGGATCTTGTTGCCCTGCAAGCTGACCATTTTGCCGAACTCGCCACGGACGACCAACTCGACGGCCGCGACGCCGAAGCGGCTGGCCAGTACGCGATCGAACGCCGTGGGCGTGCCGCCGCGCTGCACGTGGCCCAGCACGGTCACGCGGGTCTCGAAGCCGGTCCGTCGCTCGATCTCCTCGCCCAGCATGTTGCCGATGCCTCCCAGCCGCGCATGGCCGAAGGCATCCTTCTTCAGATTCTGGACGACCAGTCCGCCCTCTTGCTCCGCGAGCTTCGCACCCTCCGCGACGACGACGATAGAGAAGTTCTTGCCCCGGCTGTGGCGCTTCTTCAGCAGCTCGCAGACCTGGTCGATATCGAAGGGCTCCTCCGGAATCAGGATGCAGTCGGCGCCGCCGGCCAGGCCGGCATACACGGCGATCCAACCGGCGTGGCGTCCCATCACCTCGACCACCATGACGCGGTTGTGTGCCTCGGCCGTCGTGTGCAGGCGGTCGATGGCCATCGTGGCGATATTGACGGCGGTGTCGAAGCCGAACGTGAAGTCGGTACCTTGCAGATCGTTGTCGATGGTCTTGGGGACGCCCACGACGTTGAGCCCGGCGTCGTGGAGCTTACGGGCCACGCCGAGGGTGTCTTCTCCACCGATGGCGATCAGCGCGTGCAGCTCGAACTTGTCGAAGGTCCGCTTGATTTTTTCGAGCCCGTCGGGCGCCTTCACGGGGTTGGTCCGGGAGGTACCCAGGATGGTGCCGCCCTTTGGCAAGATGCCCGACACGCTGTTCATGTCGAGTGCGGCGCCTGTGCCCTCGGTGACGCCCATCCAGCCGTTCTTGAAGCCTACGACGGAGAAGTTTTCGTTGATGGCCTTGCGCACCACTGCGCGGATGACCGCGTTGAGACCGGGGCAGTCGCCGCCTCCGGTGAGGATTCCAATCTTCTGCATGATCTGTCCTTTGCCTTGGGAGAGACTCTGGTGGATGTTGTCCGGGCCGCTGGCCACCGGCAGAGGCCGGTCCGGTCTTCATCTGACCTGCGCCTGTCCTTGAAGTAAATGGAAGAGCGACAATGGCGACGAATGACGCGTCCGGACCGGGCCAGTCTAGCATGGTGGCGGCTGCCTGGCAAATTGGGACGGGGCCCGTGGCTTGCCCTGGAGCCGGGCCATGACGGATTTCTTGGCCTTCCTGGCCTGCAAGATTGGATACGTCTGCTTCCTGCTCGGAGCGAGCGATGTCGCCTGGGCGCTCTACGAGCAGGCCCACACGTGGGACCCTCTCAACGTCGAGGCGCTCACCTGGCTCGGCTACATCGCCACTGTGCGCGAGGAGTACACGGCTGCGCTGGATTACTACAAGCAGTGCCTGGAAATGGAGCCCGACAGCGCCTATGTCTACAACCAGGTGGGCTTTTGCCACTACTGTCTGGGCCATCTCGAAGACGCCTTGCGCGCCCTGGACCAAGCGGTGCGGCTGGAGCCGGAGGAGGTCGAGTTCCTCCAGGGCAAGATCACGCTGCTCTTCGAGGCCGGCCGTACCGACGAGACGCTGGATGCCTGCGCCGACGCCATTCACCTCGATCCGGACTCTCCGTTCGCGCTTCTCTACAAGGGGCTCTGCTACCTGGAGCTGCGCATGTTCCCCGTGGCGGAGGCGATGTTCCTGCGAGCCTCGGAGCTGCAGCCCGGGGACCCGGCTATTCATATCTGGCGCGGCATGGCTTTGCTGGAGATGCAGCGCTTCGAGGACGCCCTGGCGGCGTTCGACAACGTGTGCCAGCTGCGAGTCGACGAGGTGCAGCCGTTGCTCTGGAAGGCCTCCGCCCTGCAGGCAGCCGGTCGCCACAACGAGGCGCTGGCGCTGGTCGACGAGCAGATCGCGCAGCGCGCCGACAACGCCCGGGCCAGGCGCCACCGCGCCAATCTGCTGGCGATGGCGGGCGACTTCGACAACGCTCTGGCCGAGATCGAAGTCGCCCTCGCGCTCGACATCGGCTCACCGGAAAGCCTGCTGGCCAAGGCCTACTTCCTTCAGGAACGGGGGAACCTGGAAAGGGCCGCGGAGGTGCTGAAAGAAGTCCTCGAAATGGAGCCCTCCAACGCCGACGCGCTGCTGGATCTGGCCCATTGCCTGGTGCGGATGGGCCGCGTTTCGGAGGCGCTGGGACACGTTCGGCGCGCTCAGGAAGAGCTGCCGGATCACCCGGAGCTGAAGCGCCTGGGGATCTATTGCCTCCTGGCCACCGGACAGGCGGCGGAAGCGCTCGAAGAGTGCCCGACCGTCGAAAGCGCCACCTCCGATCTGACGTCCATGGCCTATCGCGCAGCGGCCTTGATGCGGCTCGATCGCCCGGCCCTGGCGATCAAGAGCCTGGAGACCGCTGCGTCGCTGGCGCCCGAGGACGCCCGGCTTCGCCAGGAGCTGGCGGCGGCACTGTTCGCCTCCGGCGACTCGGTCCGGGCGCTCTCGGTGCTGGCCGAACTGGAGCAGATCGGGGTTGCCGACGGTCAGGCGCGCCTCCTGAAAAGCTGTGCCCTGGAGCGCGAGGGGCGAACAGCGGAGGCCGAGGAACAGTTCGGACTGGCTTTGTCCGAGGAAGGCGACGAGGCCGTCTGGCTCGCGGCTGCGGACCACCGGGCTGCAACGTCGCCGGAGCGCGGGCTGCGCACGGCGCTCGAGGGGCTGGCACGATTTCCCGGCAGCCCGCAGCTGTGCGGGCTCGCAGGGTTCCTGCACCTGAAGATGGGAAACCCGCTGGAGGCGCTGAGGCGGCTGGAGCAGTTGCTGGCCAAGGAGCCGTTGAATGCCCTGGGGCTCTACAACCGCGCCTGCGCCCTGGCCCGGTTGGGCCGAGCTGCCGACGCCCTCGAGAGCCTCAAGAAAGCGCTGGAGCTCGACGAGACTCTGCGGCAAGATGCAGCCGGCGACGAGGACCTGGCCGCCCTGCGAGGCGATGCAACCTACAAGGCCATGCTGGCTAAACGCGAAACCGCTGATGCCGGGGCCACCGCCTGACGTACAATGCCGGCGGAGGTATTCCCATGAGAACATCCACGGCGCTGCTGGCAGTTACGCTCGCAGTCGCATCCCTGGCGCCCGCCGCCCTGGCAGTCCCGAAGCACAAGAGCTCGCACTCGGCTGCGAGCCAGACCGTCGCCGAGCTCGAGCGGCGCGGCGGCGTCGACGAAACGCTGGCAAAGCGCATGAAGGAGGACCCGGACGCACCGGTCACGCGCTACGACATCGCCTCGTTCGTGGCCCGCGCCATGCAGATCTCAGCTGCAGCACGCAGCCAGCAGATCGTGGAGGTCCGGCAGTTGATGCAAGAGATGAGCGCCAGCACCACCGAGCTCGGCGGGCGGCTCGAAAAGCTGGCCGAGCAGCAGCAGGAGCTGCACGAGCGGGTGCGGCAGCTGCGCGAAGAGCAGAGACGATAGGCCCTGTCTCGGCAAGTCGTCCCACCGCTCCGAAGGTCGAAACCTACTTCAGTCCTTCGTACTTCATCATCCGGTCGGCGTCGCGCAAGAGGGGACGCAGGGCCCTGGCAGGTGAGGCGCCAGCTGCGGCTTTGTAGTGGCGGGCTTGCTCGGCCCCCCCAGCCTCGAGGACCTTGCGGACCTCGTCGCGGGCGGCAGCCAGCGTGCCAGCGGCTGACCGATCGCCGGCGCGGGCCGCCTTTTCGAGCGCTGTGAGCCGAGCGACGTTGGCGTCGACGGCGGCAGCCGCCCACGTGAGCGCCTTCTCCAGCAGCGACTTGCGAGTATCGGCAGTGCCGACCCCTTCCAGCCCGAAACCGAAGTAGGCGGCGCGGCCGGGCCCCGAGTTGGTGGCGATCGCGCCGATCTTCCCATTGGCGTAGGTCATCAGCGTCGCCGCGCCGGCGAGCGGCTCGATCGCCTCGGGGTAGCGCTGCGGAACGCCGTCGCCGCCGAGCGTGACCGAGACACCTGCGGCAAAGCCTCCGGCGGCGCCGGAGAGCGCGGTGTCGCCGGCCGAATCGGCCACGAACTTGGCCTTGAGGTTATCCTTGTAGAACGCCGACTCCTTGATGTCGTAGCCGATATCCTGGCCGAACAGCAGGAGGCGGCCGCCGGCGCCGAGGTACGCTGCCAGCGTTGCCTGGTCGCCAGCTGTCAGGGTGTTGCTCGAAGCGTCGCCGCAGAACCAGATGACGGCGCTGGCCGAGCTCAAGGCGGAGCCGCCGGGCGAGCCCGCAGTCTTGGTGTCCCAGATGCTGTAGGCCTTGCCGAGCGCGTCGAGGGCCGCAGTGTAGAACTTCGAGTAGCCCGCGCCGGCGTCGTCGGCCACAATCAGCACGAGACTGTCGACGACCTTGAAGGAGTAGCTGCCCGTTGCAGGCAGACGGGTCATCCGGCCGTCGGTGGAGCGCAGTTCGATGCGATAGCTGACCTCGCCCAGAGCGCCGCCCGGGATGGAAGCCGAGTAGACGCCGCTGGCCGGAGTCATCGTGGTGCGCTCTTCCTGAGCGGCGCCTGCCTTCTTGAAGATCAGCTCGAGCTTGTCGACCGGGAAGGCGGGATCGCGCAGCTTCGCCTGGACGGCGTAGGGGCCGGCCACGTTGGTGCTGGCCGACAGCGGATCGTGAAACACAGGCGGGAAGGGTTCGGCCGCGTTTTGCAGCAGCCACATGGCGGCCTTCAGGTTGGCCGCGACGATACCGGGCACTTCAGGCTCGTCGGGAACGAACTGCGTGCCCAGCTCGATCGTGTAGGCGAGCACGCCCAGCTCCCCGTACATGAAGTCGTCGAAATCGCCGGTGGTCGGATACAGCTCGATGCTCTGTTCGGGCGTGTAGTGGTTGAACTCGGCCATCGCCTTGCCGAACTTGACGAAAGCGGCGGCATCGCGAGAGGGTTCGTTGGTGTAACCCCAAGGCCAGAGGACCAACTCGCTGTAGCTATGGAAGCTGATCGCGCTGACGAACTTCTTGGCTTTGGACAGATCGCGTATCGCCTGAGGCTCGGGCTCGGAGAAGGCGCTGGGGCCGCGGTAGGTCTCGCTGTCGGGGCTGGGGCTGGCACCCTCGCCGCCCCACTTGTAGCCGTAGTTGCGACTGGGGTCGACGCCAAAGACGCCGCCGCCGTTGTCGCGCCGGTTCTTGCGCCACATCTTGTACTGGGTCTGGGAGAACTGGACGCCGTCCGGGTTGACCACCGGGACGACCCAGACCTCGCGGCTGTCGACGAGGGCCTTGATGGCCGGCTCGGCGTAATAGCCCTCGATCAGGTTCTTGATGATCGCCATCGGCACCTCGATGGAGATCCACTCGCGGGCGTGATGGGCGCCGGTGAAGAGGAAGGCAGGCTTCTGTCCGTCCTGCGGATTGGAAGCGATCCGGATCGCCCAGATATCGCGGCCTTCACCGGTCTTGCCGATGGTGCTCACGCGAGCGAGGTCGGGATGAGCCGCCGCGTAGCCGTCGATCTCTTGCTTCACCTCGGCCAGCGTGTGATAGACGCCCAGATTCGGTGTGGTAGCAAATCGCCGGAACTGCGCTTCCAGGTCCTCCTGGAGAGTCCTGAACTTCATGCCCCGGACGGCCTCAACCAGCAGGCGGTTCTCTTGGGCGCTCATCAGGCTGCGGGCCGGCATCACGACATCGACCCAGTTCTTGCCGTGGGCCGGAATATCGGCGCCCATCTGAAACAGGGCGCGCACCTGGGACTTGTCCGTGAAGTAGTAACGGACCAGGCGGGGCGGCAGACTGTCCGCCGCAAAGCCATTCAGGGAGCCAAAGAGCAACGGAAACGCCAGAAGCCAACGATACTTCATACTATCCTCCGAGGACGTTCCCCCTTGGGGGTGTCCGCCGGCCGGCGAATACTCTCTGCCGGGTATGGGACCCGACGCGCCGGTCCTGGATCAGGACGCGTAATGATACGGGAACAGACGTTCTATGGCAAGCGGTATTCGCTGGTAAAACCAAGATTTTTGGGGCGAGATTTGCTTCCCTACTTGAGCGTCACGCCGGACTGCTGCATCGAGTCACGGGCGGCCGCGATCTCGCCGGCCGGCAGTTCCTTCTTGATCACGGCCCAGAAGTCCGAGAGGCTGCCCATCCGGTTGCCCTTGCGCATCCAGGCCCAGATCTTGTCGAAGTCGTAGGCAACCTTGTCGTTGCCGTCCTCATGCGTGTCATAGAGGTCCCAGAGCGCCGCAGAGACACGCCACTCGTTCTTCTCGCCCATACAGACGTCGGCGGGCACGTTCTCGATGCGAATCGGCGCGCGACGCGGGACCAGGAACTGGAACTTGGCGTCCGCGTCGCCGCGGTCCAGGTGACAGACGCCACCGAAGAAGGTCGCCCATCCCTCCGAAAACGCGAGCGACTGGGAGTAGCATTCGTCAATCTTGTGCTGGCCACCGCCAGCCTGTGAGCTGGTCCCGGTGAAGAAGATCGCGTGCCCGAACTCGTGGCCGATGACGTCCCACTGGTGCGGCTCCGTCAGGTTCACTTCGCTCCAAGAATAGTAGTCGCCATCCGCGGGCCACTCGATGCCGATTCGGTTCCACCAGCCGATCTCGATACTGCGAGAGGTGAAGGCGTCGAGCGCCTTCGAGATCGTGTTGTGGATCCACGCGGCCTCCGAACTGGGGAGCCCCTTCGGCAGCACGAGGTCGCCGGCGTCCACGACGCTTCCGCCCGCCAGAGTCAGCGCTGCGGCCTCCCAGGTGTACGGCTTGTCGCTCTTCTTGACGAGCCAACGCTCGTTGCCCAAAGTAAAGCGGGGGACGAAAGACTTTCCCGCGATGTCGGCGCCGGCCACCGAGATTTGGAAGTTGCCGTCCTGGTCCGTCAGACCCTTGGCAGCCGGTTGACCTCCGGCGGCAGGAACCAGCTCGACGGTGACGAATCGGCCGGCGGCCAAGTTGCCGTTGGCGTCGTACCAGGTCAAGCGGCCCTTGACGGCCGCGTTGCCGTCCGGCGAGGGGACCGGCGCCTCGAGCGCGCCAGGCAAACGTGCGAGCCGGAAGGTGTTGGGGCCCGACACCGCCTCGGCATCGATGGCCTGAGCGGTTGTCAGGCCAGCGATCGCGCCGTCTCGCTGAACCAGGAAGACGCGCCCGCGACTGAAGGCCAAGGGGGTGCCCGCGGGCCGGAAGACGGCCTCTGCCACTGCGCGCACGCCGAGGTCCCCGCGCGCGACGAAGCGCTGGGTGCGGGTTTCGCCGCCCCGCAAGGCCACAGCCGTCTTCGTGCCGCCGGAGACCAGCTCGAAGCCGGATGGGAGCCTCAGTTCCAGGCTCCCGGCGACGAGCTCGTCAGACGTGTTCATCAGGACGGCATCGAGCATCAGCCCCGTCGCAGCCGGGCGGAGAGCGATCGCGACGCGAACCTGCGGTCCTTCCGAGGAGGCCAGCGCGTGACAGGCGCCGAGCGCCAGTGAGATTCCGAGGATTGCGATGAGCTTGGAGCGAAGCAGGGCCGGCCTCCTTGGGCATCCACGTCAGAGGAGCCCGGAAGTATAGCAGCCGCCAGGGGTCATGACAAGCGGGTCTGAAAGGCAAGCCAACGAGTCGAGTGTCGCGACGCCTTCTTCAACAGCCGCAGTCGATGTCGACGCCTGGGTTGGTCCCGGGCACGCGGCCCTCGATGGGCAGAACGGAGGCAAGCGAGCCGTGTGGTCGAGGGATCACGTGGCTGCCCACGAGTCCGTTCAAGGCGGCAGCGGCCCGAGCGCCGGCGTCGACGGCCGCGCGAACGGAGGCGACGTCGCCGCGCAGGCAGCAAGTGAGCATCGCGCATCCGATGCGTTCCAGCGACACCACTACGACGGAGGCCGCCTTCACCGCGGCGTCGCAGGCTTCGATCATGGCCGGGAGACTGTTGGTCTCGATGAGTCCGAGAGCATCGCCGAGCGGGGGTTGAGGGTCCATCGGGAAGGAGAGTACGGCCAGCAGAGCGCGGCGTCAATGGGCCGAGCCACGGCCACCCAAACTCCCCGCGTCTCCGCGCCCAATGGACGAAAGGCCCCGCCAAAGTGTGACGGGGCCCTTCTAACGACGAAACCGGACCACCCGTGCAGGCGATCCGGTTCCGGCTTGGCCGCGTCTTCAGCAGACCGGCCTTGAGATGGTTGCGGGGGCAGGATTTGAACCTGCGACCTCCGGGTTATGAGCCCGACGAGCTACCAGCTGCTCCACCCCGCGTCGCTATGCTACCAAGGTGACGTCGAATTTGCAACGTCTTTGTGCCGAGGGCCGGAATCGAACCGGCACGGACCGTGAGGTCCAAGGGATTTTAAGTCCCCCGCGTCTACCAGTTTCGCCACCCCGGCGATGGCCATCGGTGGAAGACGGCGTCCCGCGCGAGCGAGCGAAAATTATCATGGAGAGGCTGCGGAGTCAAGCCAAAAGCAGAGTCGATCCTCGGACGAGAACGATTCCATTCCGGCACCTCAGGGTAGTGGGAAGGGCGCGCTACGCACCCCGGCCACCTGCAGTTGGACGCCGACCGCCGGCGTGAGCGCGACGGAGTCCGGCACGGATGCTCGGACGATGGCGCGACGACCGATCTGAAAGTCGACGATCGGGATGGTCGTCCCAACGTCGCGTCCCGCCGAGTCCAGGAACTTGACGGCGTTGGCGAATCGGAAAATCGACACGCCGCCAGCCTCGAGTGAAAAGGGGGTGCGAGCCGTGCGTGAGCCGACATAGCTGACAACTCGAGGGAGGACGTTGAGGAGCAACTGGTTGGAGACCTTGGTGATGGAGGTGCTGGCGGTCGAAGCGCGGACGCCGACCCGGACCCCGCCGCTCACCAAGTCCACCGGCAGCGGCACCGTCACGGAAGTGCCAGTAGCTGTGGCGACAGGTCCCACCAGCACGACCGTCGGCACCGTCGCGCCCAAGGCCTCGCCCTGGAGCCGGGAGGTCGCGGCTGCGATATAGACGAATCCCAGCGCCGCCGCGCTCGTCCCGAAGCCCGTCCCGGCGATGGTCACAGTGGTCTCGGCGGTCGGCGACGTGGGGGTGAACTGCCGGATCGACAGACTCGGGCTGGTCGTGGTCGTCGTGCCGCTGGTGGTGGAGGTGGGTTGATAGCTCACGAGCGCCCCCGGCAGCACGCCGTTCGGCAGATCGTCAGGACCGCAGCCGCCACCGGCCCCCAGCGCCGTCAGCAACAGGAACACGCACCAAACCGAATCGAGCAACCGACTCGAAAACGCGCGTGAGTCGGAATGCCCGCTCGAGGGGCAAGAGTCCAAGGAAGTCACGCCACGACTTCCTCGTCCGAGCTCACCTCGCCGCCGTCGATTTCATCCTCCAGCGGCACCTCCAGGTGCTCGGGAAGGCGGAACTGGCTGAGAAGCTCCTTGAGGTGCGAGAAGTCCCGCTTGTCGGGCTCCAGCTTCTCCAGAGCGATGGTCTCGTGACTCACGGCGCTTATCCGCTCGGCTAACCCCCGCGTCATCACGTTGAAGGCGTCAGCCAGCTCCTTCAACTCGTCTCTGGGACGCAGCGTCGTCACGATCGCCAGGTTGCCCGTGCCAATCTCCTTGGCCACTTTCTCCATGCGGTAGACGGGGCCGGCGATCGTGTGCGTCACCAGGATCGATAGCAGGAACACAAAAAATAAGCTGAACCCTTCCGCTATCAAGATCCTGGGTATGAGGAAGTTGGCGATGTCTCGCATCGTCAAATCCGGCGCGGCCAGGCGGTCGCTGGAGCGCTCCAGCAGGTCCTGCACTTTCTCGCTGATCAGCAAGTAGCAGAGTCCGCCCACGAGGTTGGCGACGATCGTCACCATCAACATGAAGATGATGGTCAGCTTGAGCTGGAACGTCGGCTTGGAAACTATCGAGCGTCGCCTGGTGGTCGTCATTTTTCTCGGTCCTCCGCGCGCTTTGGGGCCCGGCCTTTCCGGCCAGCCGACATACTAGCATCGCCCGCATGGTGGGGCAACCGCCTGGAAAAACTGGCTCTCGACCCTACTCGTAGCCCAGAACCGCCACGCCGGCGCCGGTGCCGGCGAAGAGGGTCTTCGTCGCAGCGTCGAAGGCCAGCGCATTCACGGAATCGTCAGGCAGGCCGCGTTCGCTGTCCAGGATGTCGAGTTGCGTTCCGGCCAGCCGCGCCAATCCGCCCTTCGTCGCGATCCAGACAACCGAGTCCTCCAGCAGCGCGTCGTGCACCTCGCAGGATGGCAACGCCAGGTTCCCCTTCACCGCAACCCGCGTCAGGGCATCGTTCTGTACCACGTACTTCTTGTGCTCACCGGTGTAGGCCAGCCACTTGCCGTCGAAGATCGAAATGCCGATGTCCGTCGCCACCAGCAGCTTCCCGGTGGCGGCGTCGAATCGCAAGGCATTGATGTAGTTGCCGCCCAGCTCGACGTTGCCCAGCTCGTCGGTCACGACTTTCTCGCTCTTGATGTCCTGGTAGGCCCCATAGAAGTGCTCCCACTTGCTGGTCGCAGGCATGTAGTGCAGGAGCCCAAACTTGGTCCCTGCCCAGACCTCGCCGTCCTTGCCTGCGGCCAACGCCAAGACGTGCTGGGCCGAAGTCTGGTTTCTAGTCACGGGCGGATCGGGAACCAGCTTGTCCCAACTCTTGGTGGCGGCGTTGCGACGTTCGATGCCGGTCGTTCGGCCGGCGTAGACGATGCCCTGGAAGGTCGCGACGGCATTGATGCGTCCCGTCTCCTCACTCGTCCAGCCGGAGGCCGTCTCGTGGACGGCAAACCCAAAGCCCGTCGCGGCGAGCACGCGGTCCCCTTCGCCTGTCAGCGCCGTGATCTCCTGGCCGTCGAAACGGGCATCTGTCTCGGCGTCGCTGCGCAGGGAGAGCGCGCGACCGGATTCCACGAAGGTCGCCGACTTGAGCCCCGAGCGAGTGCCGATCCAGAGCCTGTGTTTGTCCAGATGAAGGGCCGTGACCTGGCCGGCCTTTCCGCTGCCGACCTCGAGGGTCGCGAAGACCTTCGGCCCGGCCTGGGATTGCCCGTCCTTGCCGGGAGCCGCGGGTGTCCCCGGCCCCTTGCCTGTCGCCTCCCCGCACCCGGACATCGCCAGCGCGGCCACAACCAGCGCCGCCATGACCCATCGCCCCGCCGTCGTTCGCCGCATGCATTCATTATCTGCACTCATCGCAACCTCCGTCCAGCACTATCCGACAACCGCCCGAGGCCTCGGGGTTCCCCGTTCCGGAGAGCCGGACGCCGGAGCAGCCACAGCCGGCATCAGCCTTTTCCCACTCGCTGCTTGCTACTTCCTCGGCCCCATGATTGACTTCCCATCCAGTCGCGGATATACTGCCCTCTCGCTTTTTCAAGAAGTCGACGGGCGCCTCGTGTCCCCGAATTTTCCGGCGCTTGCGGGCTTCCGAACACCTGCTGGGGCAAGGCCCCAACGGCCCCCCGAGGAGTCAACGAGAGAAATGCCTGTTCCCAAGAGAAAAACTGGTCGTTCCCGCAGGGATATCCGGCGGGCCCAGGACAAGCTCGCTCTGCCGGCCGAGTCCAAGTGCCCCCGCTGTCACGAAGTGAAGCCCCCGCACCGGGTTTGCAAGTCCTGCGGTTACTACAAGGACTTCGACGTCCTTCGCCTCGAGGCCTGAGACA
>JACQFU010000222.1 GCA_016199905.1 Candidatus Wallbacteria bacterium | reverse complement strand
TCCGATCTCGCAGAAGACGTTTCCAAAGAAGGCAACTCGCGTTCCCTCGGCGCATGGAATCGGAAGCCCGCTCGAGGCCATCAAGTGCAGCAGCCCAGTCGTCTTGAGGGCGACGGTCTTGCCTCCCGAGTTGGCGCCGCCCAGCACCAGGACGCGGTCGGAGGGGCCGGCGCGCAGATCGATCGGCACGCAGCGTTCCCCCAACAAGGGATGGCGAGCCCGCCGCAGCTCGAAGGTGAAATCCTCCGTGAACTCCGGCGCGAGCGCGCCCGCCGCTTGCGCCCAGCGAGCTCGGGCCGCCAGCGAATCGAGCCAGCCGAGGAGGTCGAGCGCGCGTTCGAGATCGGTGGAATGGCGCCGCGTTTCGTCCGACAGCCGGCGAAGGATGCGCAGGATCTCTTGCTCTTCGGCGATGTGGCTGTTGACGAGCTGGTTGTTCTTTTCGACCAGCGTCAGGGGCTCCACGTAGAGGGAGAGACCGCTCTTGGATTGGCCCTGCACCACGCCGGGCACGTGCCCCTTGGCGTCGGCCTTCACCAGCACCACATAGCGGCCGTTGGCCTGGGTGAAGTAGCTCTCCGCCAGCCACTTCTCGAGCCGGCTGTCTCGCAGGATCTGTTTCAGCGACGATTCGAGCGTGGACACCAGCGCGCGTCGCGCCTTGCGGATCGCGGCCAGCTGCGGGCTTGCCTGGTCCCGAATTTCGCCATGCTGGGAGAAAATGCCGTCGATGGCGCGTGCCAGCTCGGGGATCGGAGGCAACTGGGAGAGGGCCTGTGTCACCCGCGGGGCGGGCACGTTGAGCGGTGTGCCCGACTTACGGCGCAGACCGGCGATGGTCTCCAGCGTCCTGCGGACGCGAAGGAAGTCCTCGTGCTCGAGCACGACTCCCTGCGCCTGCAGGCGCCCGAGCAACTCGGCCTCATAGTGGCAAGGGAAGACGCATTCGCTGCGTTCCGCCAGGAAGTGGCCCATCTGGGTGACCGCCTCCAGCTCCGACTGCGCATCCAAGCGAGCGGCTCGCGGCGCCAGAGCGCGTACTCGAGCCGCTCCCGGTGCCGCCGCGGCCCTGGCCGCAACCTGTTCGCGGATGCGATGGAAATCGAGCTCGTCGCCGGGGCTCAACCGAGCTTCGGGAGGTTTTGAGTCCATCGCCTGCGGTCTCCCGCCGCGCGCTCAGGCTCGAGTCGCGGCGCGCGCCACTCGCGCTGCGTCCCGTCGGGGAGGGGGGAATGCCTTGACGCTCGGTTTGCCGCGGCCTGCCGGAAGATCGCGCTCGAGCGTCAGGAGCGGCTTGCGCTCGACCCGGCGGAACCCGGAGAAGTCGACCACCTCGATGCCCTTGTTGGCGAGCATCACGTCGAGGACCAGGTTCATGCCGAGCGTGTCGCTGGCGATGTGACCGGCGACGACCACGTTGAGGTTGGCCTTGCCGGCCTCCTCGAAGTGGCGGTCGTCGAGGTGCATGCAGACCACCGTTCCGACGCCGACATCCACCAGGCGCTTGTAGATCTCGGGGTTCCCCGAGGTCCCGCCGGTCATGTCGACGAAGATCCGGCCGGCGCGGTTGTCGCCCTTCCCGACTACGATCTTTGGCCCGGCGTAGTAGCGGCTGGCGTGCTGGTACTCCTCGAAACTCTTGAGGAGCTTGACCAGCTCCTCCACGTACTCGACCTTCGCCTCGTCGAACTTCTGCTGCAAGAAGGTCGTCACGGCGTTGTCCGAAGGCGTGTGGACGCACAGGTAGGCGATGTCGAACAGGCGGGCCATGTCGACCTCGCGGTTGAAGTTGTTCGGCATCAGCCGGCGGCCGACCTCTTCGATGCGGGCAGACATCAATCCTTCGGCGACGTTGATCGGACTGCCGGCTGCCGTACAGCACGCGCGTGTCGAGGTAGGGATTGGTGAGCAGCTCACGGCCGTGCTCGTCCTGCTCGTCGGTGGGGAGCTTCTCCCAGCGTTCGCGGTCGCGCGCGAGGGACTTGGCGACGCGGTCCTGGCCCCGGGGATCGAAGGCGATGCCGCACTCGACGGCCCGACGGTACAGTTCGTGGAGTTCCAGCATGCGCGTCAATCCTTTCGTTCGGACCGTCACGGAAAGAGAGGCGCCATGCTAGCAGAGATCGACCCTGGAGGCAAGCCTTCCGCCCTCGCCCTCGCGGGGGCGCTGCACCTGGCTCAGTCCAGCGCGGCGAGGTCGGGGCTCCGCGGAGACGACTTGCCCTTCGCGAGCACTTTGTAGAGCGGCAGCGGCCGGCGGTCGTTGGCCAGCACGCGCTCGATGGCGCGGCCGTCCTCACGGGTGAGCGTGTAGATGTCGATGCCGCGGACACCGCTGCCGACGTCGTCGACTCGGAAGTAGCCGTCGTGACGGGCGCCCGAGGGCAGCTTCATGCCGACGGCTTGCGGGATGAAGACGCTGTCGCCAACCTTCAAGCCCTTGAGGCCCGAGAACTTGTTGACGGCGATGGAGCGATACGGCACCAGCTTTCTGCCGCCGCTGCCGATGCCGAGAGTGGCGTCGATCGTGACGTCGTCGTAGAGGCCGGACTCGCTGGTCACGTTGAGTACGTGGCCGTCCTTGAGCATCGCGGTTCCTTCGACGTCGAGGCGGCGCTTGAATTCGGCGCTGACTCGAACCCGCCGCCGGTTGCCGTCGCGCCGGACGATGGTGATCGGAATGCGGCGAGGGCCGGCGCCCTCGTCGATCTCGTCGGCCGTCCAATAGAGCGTGACGGGAAACCTACCCAGGTAGACGTGCTTGACTCGGGCCGTTTCCTTGCGGTCGATGTAGGAATCGATGATGTTCACGATAGCGCCCTCGACAGAGCGCATCTTGCGAGCATCGCGGTTTTCGACGGGGGCCGGGGCGGTCTGCATCGGGGCGATGCGGCCGTCGGCAGCCTCCGAGCTCTTCGCGGAACGGGCGGCTCGCCGAGCGGCGGAGCGGGTGGTGCGGACTCGTCGCCGAGAGGTGGCCTTGCTCGAGGAGGCAAACGCCTGGTCCCATCCCGCGCCCAGCAACATCTGGATCAGGGCGAGGGCCAGAACTGCGATGCGCTTGCGCGCGATTCCTCTGGGTCCTTCCATGCGGTCTCCTTTCCCAGGGCCCGCCGTCAAGTAGGCGGACAGATGGCCGTTTGAAGGGCCCCGCATGCTAGGACCCGAGGTGCTCAAAGTCAAGCAAAAAGCCCCCAGACACGCGAAAACTCGTCGGCGTGGGAGGAATCAGGGCACTCGAACCCGAGTCCCCGGGGCCATGCCTGGGGCCCTTTCCTCAGAACCCCGCGCTCTTCTGCGCCAGTTCCCTTCGGAGGTGCTCGCCGTACTCGTGCATCGCCTTCTCGTGGCGCTTGTGCAGCATCAGATGGACCTGAACGCGGGCCAGAACCTCGTCGGGGTCGGCACCTTTGTGGACGAAATCGACGGCCCCGCCCTGGAGCGCTCTCAGAACGGCTTCCTTCTCGCCGCGGGCGCTGAGCACGATGACCGGGATACCCTTGGTTCCGGTCTGCTTTTGCAGCATTTCGAGCATCTCGAAACCGTCCATCCCGGGCATCATCAAGTCGAGCAGCACCAGATCGACCGTCTGGTTACGGACCTGCTCCAGTCCGGCCTTGCCATCGGTCGCACGGAGCGGTTTGTATCCGTTCAGCTCCAGAAGCTTCGACATGACCTCCACTACGTCTGCGTCGTCGTCGACCACGAGGATTCGCGGATTGGGCTTCGATTCCTTCTTGAGTTCCATCGAGGTGTCCTCCTAGCGGGCATGCTGGTTCAGGCTGGTTGGGCTTCCCGCGGATGCGCCGGGAGGCGTATCAGGAAGCATGTGCCCCGGCCGGGGACGCTGTCTACTTCGATTTTTCCGCCGTGCAGTTC
>JACQFU010000234.1 GCA_016199905.1 Candidatus Wallbacteria bacterium | reverse complement strand
GACGCACTTCATCGAGTAGCTTCCCACGTTCAGGATGCTGAGCTGAAGATTTGCAGCTTTGGCCATCGCGCTCCTGATTATACCTCTGTTGCGAAGGTCTCGGCCCCGAAGAGCCAGGTCCGATCAGCGGCCGGCGCCCGCGGCGCCACCGGAGCTCGCGCCTAGCCCCGTGTCGATCGGATTGGCCTCCATGAAGAAGCCTAGGCTGATGCCCCGCCGCACTTCTTCGTCGTTCGGAGTCATGAACTCCGAAATCACCGCCAGGGAGCCATCCGGTTCCCGGTATCGCAGCTTGATCTGATCGATAGTGAAACTGATGCCGTTCGTAATCGTGAACTGGGCGGCCACCGGAGGAAAAAACTCCAGGACTTGCGCGCTACCGACGGTGGAGGTGAACGAGGCTGTTTGAGGCCTCAAGACACTTACCTGCTGGCCAGCTGTGGCGTTGGTGCCCGTCGTGCCCGTGCCGCCGGTCCCAACCTGAGTCAGCTCGGGTTGGCCCGTTGCGGCCAGGAAGCGAGTGATTGGAGGGAGCCTGTTGTTGTTGACGTCGTGTCCGATGAAGGTGACTTCGATGTTTACGATGGTCTGGCGATTGTCGGAGGTGACATCCGCCACCGATGTGCCGACCTTTCGATTCAAGAGCAGATCCGCGCCGTTAGGGAAGGGGTCGAACTGGAAATTGAAACTCGTCGGATTGCCTCCGGTCGGCCCCTCCGTGCCACCGTTGGCCGGCCGAATGCTGCCATTGCCGCCAGCGGCGGTACCGCCGGTCGTGGCAGCACCGGTGCCACTCGTGTTCACCGTGACGAACTGTCGCAGCGCGACGTTGGATTTCTTGTCGGGCAGGAAGTCGCCTCCATAGTTGGAAGCGCAGGAGACGGCAAAAACGCAGCAACTGGTCAACAGCGCTGCGCCGAACAACTTGCGGGCAGTGTCGGGCGATATCGTTCAGGGGTCATGTGGACTTCTTCACCACCTTCGTGGGCGGGATGTCGAAGTCCTCTTCCGACGTGATGGTCGGCTTGACGACGATGACGATCTCGTTTCTGCTCTTGGCGTCCGTGTTCTGACCCATGTACTGGCCAATGATGGGAAGGTTTCCGAGCAACGGCAGCCGCGCCCGGAGAGAATCAGCCTTGATTCTGTAGAGACCGCCAATCAGGAAAGCGTGTCTGTTCTTCACGAAGAGGGTCGTGTTAACGCGTTGAGTGAACGTGGGCGGAGGAACGTTGGGCTGGGGTGCGCTTACGAAGTCGCTGATCTCCGGAGCGATCTGCATCCGAACGATATCGTTGGGCATGATGACTGGCGTGAAGGTCAGGTTGATGCCGACTTGCGCGAAAGAGTACTGAGTGCCCTGAACCGATGCCCCACCGGCTTGGCCAGGCACAACCGTCGTCAACACGTATGGGACCTGCTGGCCGATGTTGATGGTTGCGGTTCCGCCATCGATGACCGTGAGCATTGGCTTGGAGAGGACCTTCGTCTCGGTGTTTTTCTTGAGAAAATCCAGAAAGAGCTGGAAGCGCTCGGTCGACAGCGAACCGTATCGGAACTGCTGATTGGCGCCGGCGCTACGCATCGCCTTGGCAGTGGAGAACTCGCCCAGCGGAAGGTCCTCTTTGGTTCCTCCAAAGAAGAAGTCAAGGTCGATGCCGCTGTTATGGTCCCTGTTGAGCTGGACTTGCAACACGTAGGACTCGACGCGGACCTCTCGTGGAGGTTTGTCTTGCTGCTCGATGATCCTCTGGATCGCGTCGAGATTCGACTGCGTGTCCTTGATCAGCAGCCGATACCCGCGGGGAAGTATCTGAAGCGGCGCGGCCTCCGAGCCGCCTGCGCCGCCCGGAGGCACCTGGGCGATGAGCTGGGAAGCCGCCAAGGAGGCGGTCAGGGCCACCACCAGCATCCGGTTCAGTCGTCTCATCGGATCACCTCAAGCGCGAGCGCTCATCGGACGATGCCGCCCAGGGCCTGCCCG
Organism: Candidatus Wallbacteria bacterium; assembly: GCA_016199905.1. GTDB lineage: Bacteria > Muiribacteriota > UBA6191 > JACPRK01 > JACPRK01 > JACPRK01. The sequence continues at coordinate 4,052 of JACQFU010000234.1, read as the reverse complement.
TCCATGGTCTCCGGGAACACCAGAGTCGAGCTGCGCTGGAAGGTCGGTCGCTGGAACTCGAGTATGCGGAACAATTGTTCCGGCGACATGGCCCGGACGTTGAAAATGCGCGTCTCCTGTTTCTCTCCGCCCAGCTTCCCGCTGGAGACCTTTCGGATGAGGTCCGCGATGCGCCGGTGGTTGCGAGGCGTCGTGCGGATGATCAGGCTGTTGTTGGCGGCGTCCAGAACCATCACCGAGGAGGCAGACCCGCCGCCGCCGCCGCCGCCGGCACCCTGGGTGGCCGCGGCCGCTGCCAGCTGTGCCGCACCCGCCCCGCCAGGTCCGCCGCCAGGGCGAGCCTGCGCGCGCAATGCCCCGCTTCCGGCAATGGAAGCCAGCAGCAGCAGAAACCCGAGTCGAAGCATGGGCCGTCGCATCAGTTCACCCTTGAGTTGACAATTCACGGTTCCTCACTGTCCGGGAGGAGCAGGCAGCGGAGGCGCGGGCGGCGTCTGGCCACCACCTTGGGTGGCTGGTGCTTCGCCGCCGGGAGGGGGAGGAGGAGGATTCGTCACGCCGGGGGCCGGAGCGCCCGCCCCGCCCGCAGGTGCGCCTCCGGGGCCTGGCGGAGCACCGCCGGGCCCACCTTGCGCGCCACCCGGACCGCCGGGACCGCCGGCTCCGCCAGGGCCGCCCACACCGCCGGGCAGCTGGGGAATCTCCAGGCCTGCGGTTGCGCCGACTGGAATGCCCCCGCCGGCAGAGTCGGTCGGCAGGCTCACTTCCTCAGTCGCGAATACGAGGGTCTGGATGAGAGTCTGGTACTCTCGAGCGCTCTGGTCGTTGGCGAATTTGTACGTCTTCTGGACTCGAGGCCGTACGCCGTGACCATAGATCTTGAGGACATTGGATTCGAGCAGCTCGTACTCGAGTCCCTGGTCGTTCAGCACCGATTCCAGAACGTCCCAGGTCGACTTGCCCTCGACGTTGAGAATCATCCGGCCCGTGATGGTGCCCTTGATGATGATGTTCAGCTTCAACTGCTCGGCCAGCGTGCGGATGATCTGGTAGACCGCTTCACCGTTGCCGTCGGGTCCTTCGAAGTTGTGGGTTCCGATCTCGTCCGGCACGTCCGGGCGATCGATCGATTTGTCGTCTTCCGTGATGACCTGGTAGATGCCGGCCAGTCCGGGAACCTTCGGGGCCTTCTTCGGTCCGGAGACGCTCGTGGTGACCACTGTCGTAGCGACAGGTCCGGTTGCAAGGAGACTCGCTGCGATTCCCGATGAGACCAGCGAGTGGTCCGAGGAGGGGGGGGGAGTCGCCGGAGAGGCCGCGGCCGTGGTGTGCTCCGAGGCGCCCGGGGGCGGGGCGCCGAGCGAAGTCACGAGTCCGTCGATGTCCTCCAGCTTGATAGCTTCTCTGTCGGCCGAGTTGACGATGCCCGGGATCCGGGTCTCTGCGGGCGCGTCGTCGCCCGCCGATTGTTGCCCTCGAGTCCGTGGCCGGCCACGAGAGGTTTCGTCCTGGTCGCGCTCCATCAGGAGCGCCTTCAGTCTCCCCCGGAGGTGGTCCCGGTCGTTCTGCGCGACCTCGGCGGTCTCCAGGTCTACTGGGGATGCCGGGCGCGCGGTGCCGGCCTGCTCTTCTGAAGTCTCCCGCTCCATCGGGCCGGTGAACTCCTTTTGAACCTGCCGGAGCCGCTCTTGCAAGACTCGGTTCTCGGACCAGAGATCTCGCGACGGGGCAACCGTCCTTTCCGAGACCGTGGCCTGCGGAGGGCGAGACGCCGGAGCATATTTGTAGGGCTCGGTGCTCACCTTGTAGCGAGCCATCAGGTATTGCAGGCGGTCGCGCAGCTCCCGGCGGGACGGTGCTGCGGCGGACGTGGCGGCGACGGCGACGGCAGGATGTCCTGTCGTGGCGACGATCCGCGGAGCCTTGGGTGTCGCGGGCCGGAAGTGGCTCGGCGGTTGAACGGCCGGCTGGGAGACGGGCTCCTCGGGCAGACCGGCCGCGAGCTTTGCCAGGCGGGCCCGTACCTCCGCGAGAGGTCGATGTGAAACCGGGACGACTCCGGCACCCTCGGGGAGAGGCAGCTGGCTGAGCGCCGGCGTCCCGGTTCGCAGGATCGCAACCTTTCGCTGCATCGTTGGGCCGGGCTTCATCGCCCTTTGCGCGCCGTTGTCGAGCCCTAGGTCTCGGCTCCAGTGCTGAACCTCGGTGAGAATCCGGTCGAGCAGCGCTGCGTGCGATGGGAAACGCCTGCGCGCTCCCGGGAGTATTTTGGTCAGCCGATCCCGACGGTTCTTGAAGGTCAGAGTCTTCGTCTGGATGCGGGCTCTCTGGACCGCGCCCCGCTCGCCCGTGGCTATCGGCTGGTGGCGAAGCTCCACGATGGCGTCATGATCCATCTTCAGCATCGCCTGCATCTGCAACAGCGCCGTCACTGGCGAAGGCAAGCGGACGCCCTGAGCGCTCGACTCGCCCGTCAGAAGCGACAGGAGAAGGGCGATGCCGAGGGCTCTGGTCACGATGTGACCGCCAAAATGGAGGACGCGTGTGCGAATGTCGAACATGGCGAGACGCTCTCCTCATGCTTCGGCCTTCTCCGGCCAACAATTGACATCAGGGAGCGAATACTTGTTCGCTTGCGGGCCGTGAGTCCGCATGAACAGGATAGCGCGCTTGCCCGGGCGCGCGCCCGACTCACCGCAAGGTCAGTGGACCAGGGTGACGAGGTCGAACAGGGGAAGGAACATGGCGGACACGATGACGGCGACGAAGCAGCCCATCAGCACGATCATGAGAGGCTCGATCATGGAAGTAAGCGCCGAGACCGTGGCCCGGACCTCGTCGTTGTAGTAGGTGGCGATGGTGTCGAGCACTTCGTCGAAGGTACCGGTCTGCTCGCCCACGCTGATCAGCAGCGTCACCAGCGGCGTCACCAGGTGGGGCTTCTTCTTCATGGCCTCCAGGTAACTGCCTCCTCGTTTGATGGTCTCCAGGATGTCGTCGACCATTTCCACGTAGTACAGGTTGGGCATCGACTTCTTCGTCAGCTCCAGCGAAGCGACCGAGGCGACGCCTGCCTTGCTCTGGAGGGCCATGGTGCGACTGAACGTGGCGATGTTCATCTTCTTGAACAGCTCCTTCACCACCGGGAAGTTGATCTGCAGGTAGTGGACGATCTTGCGCCCCTGGCTGGTCCCGAAGAAGAAGTACTGACTGCCGCCACCGCCCACGATGACAAGGACCAGAATCGTGGGCCAGTGCTCGAGCACGGTGGTCGAAAATCCGTACACCAGCTGCGTCACGAAGGGCAGCTTCGAGATCGGGATGTTGAGCGCCTTCATGAACGTCGGGAAGATGTGGAGGGTCAAGATGAGCAAAGCCGCGACGGCGACCAGCACGATGATCGCGGGATAGGCCAGCTTGCCGATGATCTCGCCCATCATTTTGCGGCGTTCTTCGACGTACTTGGAGTATTCCTCCAGCGTTTCGGCGAGCTTACCGGATTGCTCGCCGCCCTGGACCAGAGCGATGAATTGGTGGGGAAAGATCTTCGGATAGGCCTCGAAGCACTCGGATAGCGCCCGTCCCTTGGTGATGCCCAGGTGAACGTCCGCCAGGACTGTCTTGAAGTAGGGGTGCACCGCCTGATCGACCAGGGTCTCGAAGACTTGCGAAAGACTGACGCCCGCCTTCACCGACAGCGACAGGCTCTTGAAGAAGCCGGCCAGCTCCTTCCATGGAACGCTCTTGAAGGTGGGCAGCTTGAACTTGAACTGCTTCTTGGCGACCTTCTCCTTGACCTCGATGACGAAGAGGCCTTTGGCGCCAAGGTCGTCGCGGACCGTGGCCGCCGAAGTGGAGTCGATCTCTCCCTTGATCTTGCGGTTGTTTTTCTTGTCGTACGCTGTGTACTCGAAAAATGGCATGGGCCCTCCCGATCACCGGGTGGCGGCCGACATCTTCGCCCGGCCGTCCACGGAACAGGATACCGCTCGCAGGCTCGCTAAGCTCGCGGCCCGCTCACATCAACGCGACGCGCTCGATCTCGCGGATGG
>JACQFU010000233.1 GCA_016199905.1 Candidatus Wallbacteria bacterium | reverse complement strand
TAAAACAGCCAGAACACGAAGGCGACCAGAGCCAGGGCGGTGGCGCCGATGGCAAGGTTGGCCAAAGAGAAATGGCCGCCCGGTTCGGCGTCGAGGTCCTCACGCGGGGCGCCTTCTCCGCTGGACGCGGCCCGGGACAGTTCGCGCAGGGCGGCGTCGTCTCCGGGGCGGGCCCCGCGTCCAGTCAGTAGTTGAACGGCGTCGTAGGCGCTGCCATGGCTGGCGCGGTCTTCCTCACGCGCCTTGGCGACATCCAGGCGCCGGCGCTCCTCCTGGACGGCGAGGTTCTTCTTCTCCAGCTCGTCGAGGGCGGCTGCGACGCCGTCGTAGCTCTCGATGCGGCGGCTGAAATCGCGCGAAGTGAGTCCGATGAAGAGCTTCGAGAGCAACGAGACCTCGTCGCCCGTGATCTCGGAGTAGCGAACCTTGGCTGCTTCCGAGAGCTGTTCGGCAAGGACTTCCGGTACTTCCTGTTGTCCGTGCGGATAACGCAGGCCCGTCACCAGCCGGAACAGAGTCACTCCGAGGAAGAGGAGGTCGGGCCCCGTGCTGGTCGGCTTCTGGTTCGTGCCTCCCGGACGGGTCCCTGCGGCACGCGGGCTTCCAAAACGCGTCAGCCGCACGGCGCGGTCGCTGGCGCGTACGAGCACGTCTTCGAGTCGGACGATCCGCTGCATCAGCCCCTCACGGTGGCCGAACTCGAGCAGCCCGTCCAGCTGGCGCATCACCGAAAGGAGCAGGGGATAGGGAATCGCCGCCTTCTGAATGGCCAGGAACTCCAGCGCCGGCTCCGGGAAGTACTCCATGACGATGCAGAATCGCTGCTTGGCGACGACATCGATGTCGTGATAGCGCAGAAGCGATGGGTGCGGAGGCAGTGCCGCCGTCGTGCGCAGCTCCGCCTGGTAGCGCTCCAGGAACGCCGGATCGCGGGCGAATCGCTCCTTGAGGATCTTGATGGCAATGTCTCCGCCTTCGGGCAGCAGCCGGCCGCGGAAGACGAAGCAGCGCTCGGTCTCGGCGATGCTCTCGAGGATCTCGTACTTGCCCTTCAGGAGCTTCTGGCCCGGAGCGGCATCTTTCGAGGCGGGGGCCGGCGCTCCAGCCCCGCGAGCGGCGGTCTCAGAGCTGCTGTCGGCCATAGGAGACATTGTCGACGAAGAATTCGAGCTCGAGCGTGCCCGTGCCCTCGACGGGAATCGCGACTTTTTCGCTCGGCTCGTGCTGTCGCGAATAGATGGCGTGCCGGCGCAGCCCGTCCTCGGAGAGATAGACGTCCAGCCTCTTCGGAGTTAGCCCTGGAGGCATCGTGAAGCTGGCGGTCATGCGTCGAGTCGCCGTCTGCGCCGTCCCCGTCGCATCCGGGCTGCCGGGCAAGGAGCTGGGCGGATTGCCGGCGAGTACGAGTTGGATGCGGGCGCTGGTGGCGACCGCAACGCCGGGCGCAGGTTCCTGGTCGAGGACGTTGCCTGCCGGCGCATCAGGTGGGCCGGGCCGAACCGTCACGTCGATCTGGTCGAAGCCGAAACGGGCCATGATAGCTCGCGCCTGGATCTCAGTGGTGCCAATCACCCTGGGCAAGGGAACCGGGCCCGTGGGAGCACCGACGCTTACCAGGAGATCCACGAGGCCTCCGCGCCCCAGCTTTCCCGGCGGCGCCGGATACTGAGCGAGCACCGTGTCACGCGGCTTGTCGCTCGTCATCGAACAGACCTGGCCCGACCCGAGCCGGGCGTCGCTCAGCATCAGCTTGGCCTTTCGCAAGAGCTGGCCGGCGACGACGGGGACATCGACCATGTTCGCTCCCGCGCTCAGGACCACCAGCAGGGGCTTTGCCGTGTGGACGGGCGTTCCGGGCGCCGGGTCTTGCGCCACGATGTGGCCTGCGGGCGCGTCGTTGGATTGCACACGCGAGGCGATCTTCACCGTGAGCGTCGATGTCTCGACGGCCTCCTCGAGGGTCTTGCCGACGACCGAAGGGGTCACGACCGATCCTCGGTTGAAGTAGGTGTCGAGAGCCCTCTTGGCGTGGGCAATTCCGAGCAGCGTGAGCAGCCCCAGGATAAAGAGGAGCAGGAGCAGCTTGAGTAACCGGCCCAATAGGGACGCACCTTTCGGGCGCAAATCCTACCATTTTTGGGCGAAAAAGGCGAACGCAGAATCTGCCCGCGACACTTCGCTTGAGCCTGGTGCCTGCGAATCAGTACGCCGCGCGCAGCGAGTACGAGCCGCTCTTCTTCGGCGTGAAGTTCCCGATGACCAGCACGGCGGACGCGCCGGATGCGGTGGCCTGCAATGCTCCGCCCGCGGCAGCCTGGATCGGGACGATCTTCCACTTCTTGTTGGCGGCGTCGATCACGATCAGCTTGGCTCCCAGCTGGCTTCCCGACTTCGGCGTGACCGTGATCTGCAGCGGTTTGCCGGAGGCAAGGGAGTCGAAGCGGAAGAGGTTGGCGCCGAAGTATTGCGGCTCGGCAATCTGCGCGCTCTCCACGGAGAAGGGGTACTGCTTGACCAGCACGGTTTCCGGCGTCGGATACTTGGCGCCGTCCTTGTAAGCGCGCAGGTAGTTGTAACACCAGAACGCTGTGAACAGCTGCTTCATGTCGCCCACGCTGCTCTGGAGAGCGGCTTCGATGCGGCTGGAGCGGCACGCCTCCCAGAGCCGTCGCAGGATTGGGGCTCCGCCCAGGTTCTCCACCAGGAACCCGGTGAAGATCGACGCCGAGTACTCGAACCACAGCTCCTCCGAGAAGAGCGAGACCTGCGGCTGCTGAAAGTGCAGCGGCAAGTTGTTGAGGTAGAAGTCGCTTTCGGGAAACACCATCTCGCCCACCCACTCGGCGCCGCCCTCTGCCCACCATGCGGCCTGGTCCCAGCTGTAGTTCGCCTGCACGGCGTGGAAGAACTCGTGGGCGCAGACGGCTTTCAGGAGGCCCGCCTCGATGCCTTGCGGATCGGAGCTGACCTGGGGCCCGTACTTGGCTCCGAGGGTGCGCTTGGTGTAGCCATCGATATCGGCGTTGATCTCGATCCAACTCTGGGAACCCCCGGCCGGGTGGGTGAGGCCGTTGTGGTTCAGACCCTTCAAGTAGACGCGGTACTGCGGGCAGGTCGGCGGCTTGACGAACCCCCACTGTGCAACCTCGGTTTCGTAAGCCTTCTCGAGGAAATTTCCCACTCTCTCGACGTAGTCCGGAATGTTGTTCCTGTTGCCGTCGCCGGGCTTCACGGCGTCCGGTCCGTCGCTTTTCCAGAAGACCAGGAAGTTCTTCGTGCGCGCGAACTTCCACTCGTCCTGTCCCGGAGCGGAGGGGGCGCTGCCGGGTTCGTCCTGCCCGGGCATCAGGACATAGGGCTTGAGTCGCTCGCGAGTCTCGTCATCTAGCCGCTGCCAGCGGGAGGTCAGACGGCGCATCAGCGTGGTCGGACAGCCTCGTGGCGCCTTGGCCGCCTCGTCGCGGTGGTAGAGGCTCAGGACCTGGGAGACCAGCGCTTCGTCGGAGTCGCCGGGAGCCGCGGGCCCCTCCGGCTCCTGGCCAACGACCAGCCCGGTGGCCAGGACCGCCGCAAGGCATGACAGGAACAGCCGCTTCGAGCGAATCATCTCGTTTCTCTCTACATCTCGGAGCCGGAAAAGTTGCGACAATTCTCTCGAGGCGATACAGTCTTGCCTCGTATGCGTCACGGGGCCCGGGTGTTTTTTCAGGCGGCGCTGGCCCTGGGGCTGGTGGGTTTCGCGATGGCCCAGGATCCCGTGGGGCCGCTGATTCGCAAGGCTATCGTGCTGCGACAGAGGGTGCTCGAACAGACCCGCTTCACCGTGGCTCCCAGGCAACTGCCTCTGGCCGGAAAAAACGAAAAGCTCCTGCTGCTCGACCAGCTTGGCGATCCGTGGCTCTTCAAGGTCGAGGACACGGCCCATCCGATCTCGTTGCACGGCGAAGTGGCGGCCTCGATGCTTTCAGTCGCCGCCGACGGGCGGGTCCCGCCGGTCCACAGCGTGAGTTTGATCATCAACAGCGAGTCGGTTCACGGCAGCGTGCAACGTTTGCTGCCCATCACCTCGACTCTGGAGACCGTTCAGCCGGAGAAGCTCTCCCGCGTCCAGCTCGAAGAGGTGCTGGAGTTGCAAGTCTTCGACTGGATGGCCGGCGACAACGACACCAAGGGGGACAACAAGGGAGTGCTGGGCGACGGGGGGCTGGTCAACTTCGACAAGAGTCAGTTCTGGCGATTCGTCGGCTCGGATCGCCTGGACTGGACTTACCACCCCAACGCTCGACCCGGGAACCGGCCCGAGTTCAACGTGCTGATAGAGCCCTACACCAACAAGGTGTGGAAAAGCTGGATCGCCGGGAAGCTGGAGCTGGATCCAGCACCCCTGGAGCGAGCCATCGAACGCTGGGAGTTGGTCGACGATCGACTCGTGGTCGAGCTGCTCCAAGGCTTTGCATGGATGCGCTCCGTCATCCTGGGCTCCGACGACGCCTACACGGCGCGGGCCTTCCTGGTCTGGGTCCTTCAGCGCAAGCGGACGCTGCGAGCCGAGTTCAGCGCCTTTCTGGCCCGCGCTTCCAGAGCCCGTGGGCGCGGCGCAATCGCCTTTGCCGGGCAGAGAGAAATCGGCGAAACGCGGAGGCAAGAGTCGATCCGGCTACATGAGTTGATCGCCGGGCTGGAGGCGCGGCTCGCCCGGCTCGCGAAGGCGAGGGCGACCAGGCCGTCCGGAGCCGACTCGCTGGAGGTCCCCATCGATCAGGAGGCCCGGCTGCGGATACTCAAGTTCGAGACCTCCAATGAGCCTTTCGAGTCGGCGCTTCGAGATTTGCTCGAGCTGCGCCGCCGGCGTGCCCACCCGATGGCGCGGGCGGGGATCGACGAGTACGTCGAGAGATTGCGCCGCTTCCAGCGAGGCGAAGTGCCCCGAAGGGACATGGAGCGGGTGCTCCACGGGCGCGGGTACTGAGCGATGCGGGTGGGGACTGACCGGCCCCCGCCATGTCGTCGAGCTTCGCCCCGATCCCAGGCTGGCCGATCTCTTCCATGATAGGAATGATTCGCCGGCGTCAACGGCGCAGCCACGCCTCGGGCAAGAAAACATCGGGAGAGAACCACTGATTCACCTTGAGTTTGCGGACCTCGTCGCGACGCACGACTGTGCCGCCGGTGCTCAGCTCGCGCACCCACGGCTGGCGAACGCCGTGCTCCTCGACCTGCCTGCGGAAGGCGAACTGCTGGAAAGTACCGGCTGGGCCGTGGTAGCCGACGGCCGCGAGCTCGTAGGAGTTGCGAGTCACGTAGAGGCGAGTGTTGCCGCCCGGGTACTCTCCGGAGGGATACCGGACTTGATGGACGCGCCGGCCCCCGAGCAGGTACTCGCCTTCGTAGACGAGTTTGCCTTTCGGCTCTTCGGGAAGACAGAACGGGAGGCGAACCAGGAAGAGCGTCTCCAGCAGTTCGCGACGCGCGGCCTCGATCCGGCCGCGGTCGTGGACCCGCAGTCCGTCCTCCACCATCCAGGCGGAGTCCCTGTGCCAGCCCTGGTGAATCTCGACGCCCCGGTGGTGGCGAACCATCAGAAGGTTGATGTGCGGCTCGTTTTGCAGGAAAATCTCCAGATCCTCGGAAGCGCGCACGTGTCCCGAAGGTTCGAGTTGCTTGCGCGTCTCGAGCAGCGCGACATCGCGGATGCCGGCCCAGCGCCGCTGCCCCCCCGCGGCGTCCAGGACTCGCGGCAGGAGCTGTTCGAGCGGAAAGTCGAGACCCGGCTGGGGCTGAGCGCTGGCTTGTGTCGCTACCAGAAAGAAGGCGAGAAGGGCGAGGCGAGCGCGCGTCACGCCGCAGAGCCTACCATCGCGCAGGGGTGCGAGGAAGCGGGCTGGCAGACGGGGGCGGACCGGTGAGATGGCTGTCGGGGGTCATTGCGATGGCTAGCTCCTTCAGCGTCGCCAGTCCAGGCGCTCGCTGGCCTGTTGCGCAGTGTCGCGCAGGCTTGCCCCTGGCCGCGGCGCTTCTGGGATGCTTGCTGGATGCAGGCGCCTGCTTGGCGGTCGACGCGGTGGACACCCTCGAACGCGTGTTCACGGTGGGTGGCGCGCCGCGCATCACCGTGACGCACGTGGCGGGCATCGTGAAGATCACGGGGCAGGCCGCGCCGACGGTCTCCATCCGGGCTTCGCGCAAAGTGATGACCGGAGACGCCACCCGGGGCCTGGCGCGCGTGAAGGTGGAGCTGTCGGGCACGACGGGCGAGGCGACCGTCCAGGTGGTTCACACCGGGGTCTGCGACTGGGAGGAGCTCAAGGGCTTGCAGCGTCAGGGACAGCTCGACGACGTTCACGTCGACCTGGAGATGTTGGTGCCGCAGGGGGCGTCGCTCGACGTCGCCACGGTCAGCGGCGAAGTCGTGGTCACGGGCATCACGGGTGGGACGTCCGTCCGAAGCGTGAGCTCCCTGATGCTCCTGGAGCGGGTTTCCGGGGGGGTGAAGGTCATGACCATCGGCGGTGAGGTGAACATCTTCGGGCTGGCCGGGGGGCTGTCGGCTCAGAGCGTGAACGGGCCGATCAAGGGTCGGGTGATGCGGGGCAGCTGCGTGGTCGACACCGTCAGCGGTGCCGTGGAGCTGGACCTGGAGCCGAGCGAGTATGCCGTGGCGCGCATCAACACGATGAGCGGGTCGGTGAGCGTGGCAGTGCCGGACCGCAGCGGCGGGAGCCTGGACCTGAAGACCGTTTCGGGGACCGTCGGCGGCGTGGTGTCGAGCCCGGCGGGACCGGGCCCTCACCACGTGACAGCGCACCTGGGTCGCGACGGCCCCGACATCACCGTGCAGACAGTGAATGGCGCAATCGTCGTGAAACGCAAGAAGGACCGTTAGAGGCGGGGGAGCGCTCCTCCTCCCGCGATGCCCCCAATCCGGCTGCGGCTTCCCCAGCCGTTCGTCCCGAGCTTGCCGCAGGACGAGGGCCGAGGCGTCTTGGTAATCGGAAGCCTGGCTTCGAAGCGCCGGCCAAAAGACAACTCGCCGGCCCCATTGGAGCCGGCGAGTCCGAGTGCTTCTCGAGGCGAGGTCAGGCCTTCATATAGCCTTCCCAGCGCTTCTTGAGGTCTGGGTTCTCCATGGTCTCCATCAGGTATTTGCAGAACTGGTTGCCGGTGGCGCCCGTGGAGCGGCCCGTCATGACGAGCTTCTTCTCGAACTGCCCGCAGACGTCCAGGGCCATCTCGAGCTTGTCGGCGCGATCGCCGTAGCCGATGTGGCGGATGAGCATGGCGGCTGCGCGGATCATCGAGCAGGGATCGGCGAACTGGGCACGGCCCTCGTCGACCATGCGGGGCGCCGAACCGTGGATAGCCTCGAACATCGCGTAGCGCTTGCCGATGTTGCCCGAGCCGGCCGTGCCGACTCCGCCCTGGAACTCGGCTGCCTCGTCGGTGAGGATGTCGCCGTAGAGGTTCGGGAGGGCCAGCACCTGGAACTGGTTGCGGCGCTTGGTGTCGACCAGCTTCGCCGTCATGATGTCGATGTACCAGTCGTCCATCTCGATGCCGGGATAGTCCTTGGCGATCTTCTGACCGATGGAGAGGAACTTGCCGTCGGTCGTCTTGATGACGTTGGCCTTCGTCACGATCGTGACGCGTTTCCTGCCGGCCTTCTTGGCGTACTCGAAGGCAGCGCGAATGAGGCGGTCGCTACCCTGAGTAGTGGCCACGGTGAAGTCGATTGCCAGATCGTCGGTCACTTCGACGCCGGAGCTGCCCATCGCGTAGGCGCCCTCGGTGTTTTCGCGGAAGAACATCCAGTCGATGCCCTCCCTGGGGACGCGGACGGGGCGGATGTTGGCGAAGAGGTCCAGTTCCTTGCGAACGGCGACGTTGCAGGACTCGATGTTCGGCCAGGGATCGCCCTTGCGCGGAGTGGTCGTGGGGCCCTTGAGGGTCACGTCGAAGGTGCGGATTTCTTCCATCACGGCAGGCGGGATGGCGGCGTTCTCGGCGGCGCGGCGCTCGATGGTGAAGCCCTCGATGTCGGCGATGAAGACCTTGCCGGACTTCACTTCCGGGGCCAGCAGGTGCCGCAGGACCATCGCGGACTCCTTGGCGATGAAAGGCCCGATGCCGTCGCCGGGCAGGATGCCGATGCGGATCGTCTTCATCTTGGCGTAGTCGACCCAATCGGGCTCCTTCTTGATCTTCTCAACCCGGGCGAGCTGTTGCTCCAGCAGCTTGCCGAACTTCTCCTTGGCACGCTCGATGGCATCCTTGTTCATCCGATTACCTCCTGTTGCGGCAGACGGCGAGTCTGCGCGGGTCGTGACGCGCGTGACGCCATGGTGCCAGACGGCCGGCCCGCAGTCCAGCACGATCTCGCGAGAAGCCGCACTGTGTCTCGCAATCAGTGACCCGGGACACGGGATTCTGCTCTATGCCGGCACCACTTCGCGCAGGCTCGGCACGACCTCGCGCAGGCGGTTCTCGATTCCCACGCGCAGCGTCATCGTCGAGCTGGGACAACCGCTGCAGCTGCCGACCATGTGGACGTAGAGGACGCCGTCCTCGTATCGCTCGAAGGTGATGTCGCCGCCGTCCATCGCCACCGCGGGCCGGATCTCGTTTTCGAGAATGTCTCGGATGAGCTGGATCTCGCCCTCGGCGCCGGCGGCCGCGGGGGCCTGGGGAAGCGGTCCTTCGAGCGCGGGGAGCCCCGCCTCGAGGTGATGTCGCAGGTGGCCGACGGCCTTCTCGTGTATTTCGACCCAATCGCCCTCTTCAGTCCTGGTCAGCGTGACGAAGTTGGAGCCGATCATGACCGCGGCGATCCCGGGCACCGTGAACAGCTTCTGCGCCAGCGTCGACGGGACCGCAGAGTCGGGTGTCCGGAAGTTGGCCACGCCTCGCTCCAGAAGCGCACGGTTGGTCACGAGCTTGATCGTGTTCGGGTTCGGGGTCCATTCCAGGTCGATGTAGACAGGGGTCGGGTCCGTCATGATTGGTTCACACTCCTCTGGAGCCTGATGATACCGCCCGGGAGGACGCGAATCCAACGAGGCAGGCTTGGCAATCGTCGAATTCGTCATTAGACTTCATGGCGTGAACCGATCTCCGATGCTTCGCCGCTGGACCGCCGCTTTTCTCTGCCTGGCGCTCAGTCTCGCCTGGGGCGTGCTGCCCGTGCTGGGCCAGGACATGGGCGATGCGGCGACCCAGCAGTACATGCAGGAGCGGCTGGCGGCGCTGCGGACGCAGCAGCAGAAGCTCTCGCAGGAGCTTCAGTCGGTGCAGCAGACCGACCCCGCCCGCGCGGAGTACCTCGGCAGGCTCATCACGGAGAATCAGGCCCTCGAACAGCGCTACGTGGCCCGAATTCAGGGTCAGCCCATAGACGGCGGCCAGCCGCTGCCGGCGGAACCGCAGGGCGGCTCCTCAGGGCCGGCCGATCCCTCCGGGAATTCCGACCAAAAGGGCGGAGTCGGCGGGATGCTGAAAAACCTCATGGGAGGCGGAGAGACCAACACCACCGACATCATCATCAGCATCGTCAGCGGCCTTGGAGGTTGGTACCTGGGCAAGATGGCCTTCGGGCCGATCGGCGGAATCGTT
>JACQFU010000228.1 GCA_016199905.1 Candidatus Wallbacteria bacterium | reverse complement strand
GACATCACCGGCTTCGGTCTCCTGGGGCACGCCTTCGAAATGGCCGATGGCAGCGGCGTGACGCTGGAGCTGGAGTCGGGCCGAGTGCCCGTGCTCGAGGAGGCTGCGGCCTACGCCAGGAAGGGCATTCTGACTGGAGCCGACGCTCGCAACCGCCGCTTTCTCGAAGGAAGAATCGAGGTCGCTTCAAGCGTGGACGCGGCGCGGTTGTCCGTGTTTTTCGACGCCCAGACTTCCGGGGGGATGTTCGTGGCCGTGCCGGCATCACGCTCGGCGGACCTGGTATCGCGCCTCGAAGCCGCGGGCGTCCTGGCTTGCCGGGTGGGCCGGGTCCTGGAGCGGGGCGAGAAGCCCCTGAGGGTTCTATGAGTCGAAGATTCGCGCGGGCTGCGGCCCTTTCCTTCGTTGCGATCGCGTCCGTGTGGCTGCCCGGATGCGCTACCCAGGAGCAGATTACCCAGCAGATGCTGCAAAACCAGGGCAGTCAGATCGCCGCGATAGAGCCGCCGGCCGCCCCGCCAGGCGCCCAGGTCCGCATCATCGGCACGGCGTTCGGCGCGCAGCCGGGCACCGATGGCCGCGTGCAGCTCTTGCCGGGGAGCGGGCTCCAAGCCGTCAACGTCCCTTTCGACTCCTGGAGCGATACGCTGATTTACTTCCGGGTACCGCAAGTGTCGTCGACCGCCGGTATGGGCAGCCGGATCTCGGTGACCGACTCCAAGGGCCAGGTCGCCGCGGCGCCGACTGCCTTCGTAGTCCTGGCCGCTCCGGGCAGCCCCGGCGCCGCGGACGCACAGTCGCAGACCGGCAACCAGACCCCCTTCCCGACTTCCCCGGGGAGCACGCTTCCGAACCCCTTCGCCTCGACGTTCAAGAAGCGTTCCCCGGCTGCTCCCGCCGGCCGGAGCGGGGCCAAATAAGGAGTCAGAAGATGAAGATGCTCGTTATAGGCGCCGGCAAGATGGGCGGCGCCCTGGTCCACGACCTCGCCGCCAACCCCCGGGTCACGCGAATCACCGTCGCCGATCGGGACCTCGATCTGGCGCGCAAGGCCGCCTCGCGCGTGCGTGACGGGTTAGCCGTGGCCACCTCGCTCGACGCGGGCGACGAGCGGGCAGTTGCCGCGCTGATGGCCGGCCATCAAGCGGCCGTGGGCGCCGCCGATTATCGATTCAACGAGCTGCTGGCTCGCCAGGCCATCGCCAATCGCGTCCACTTCTGCGATCTGGGCGGCAACAACACCGTCGTCAACAAAGAGCTGGCTATGGACGCCGCGGCCAAGGATGCCGGCGTGACCATCATCCCGGACTGCGGCCTGGCGCCCGGCATGGCCAGCGTCCTGGTCGCTCACGGCCTGCGAGACCTGGACAGCGTCGAGCACGTCGCCATCCGCGTTGGCGGGCTGCCCGTCCAGCCCAGCGGCCCGCTCCGCTATCAACTCGTCTTCAGCGTTCGCGGACTCACCAACGAGTATCTCGAGCCCGCCGTGGTGCTGAGGAACCACCAACCCGCCACTGTCGCTTCGCTCACGGAAGTGGAGCAACTGGAGTTCCCTGCTCCGTTCGGCATGCTGGAGGCGTTCCAGACCTCGGGCGGCACCTCGACGCTCCCGGCGACCTACCGCGAAAAGGTCCGAAACCTCGACTACAAGACGATCCGGTATCCCGGCCACTGCGCCCAGATGAAGTTGCTGGCCGACCTCGGGCTGCTATCCGAGAGACCGCTCCCGGTCGGCGGTCGCGACGTCGTCCCTCGCGAGCTCACCGAAGCGGCGCTGGTGCGACATCTGCCCAACGAGGGTCCCGACGCCGTGCTGGTGCGGGTCAGCATCCACGGAACGGCGGCCGGGCGCGCGGTCCGGCGCCGCATTCAGTGCGTCGAGTACGGCGCCGCAGGGCTGACGGCCATGATGCGCATGACGGCGTTTCCTGCTTCGATCATCGCCCAGATGATGGCCGATGGCACTATCTCCAGGCGCGGCGCGGTGCCGCAGGAGCTGGCGGTTCCTTCCGCCGCATTCCTGGCCGAACTGCGCAAACGCGACATCGGAGTGGTCGAGTCGGAGGAGTGATCGAGTTCACTAGCGGAACGACCTGACCGGTCCTGCTTGCGTGATATAATCGCCAGCCATGTCCGTATCTGCCGTCGCCGTTCTGGGGCTCGTGCTCGCCTGTGCGGCGATGCCCTCGGCGTGGCTCGCGTTCGACGCGCCCGCGAACTCCAGCCAGCGGCGGCTGCGAGTCGTGGCGCTGGCGCTGCTCGCGTTGTTCACCGCGGGGTTCCTTTCCGTCGCACTCGGAATCGCCGAGTACGTCGATCTGCGTCTGGGACCGGTGTCGAGGGAAGCACTTGGAATCCTCTATCCGCTGTGCATCCTCGGCAAGTGGTGCGGGCATCCTGTCACGCTCGGGCTGCTGGCGCTGGCTCTGGCGGCCTGGCTTTGGCAGGGAGGCCGCACCCGGCGCGCCCTGGCGTTGCTTGCCGCCGTGGGGGGCGAGTTCGCGACGTGCGCCATCATCAAGATCTCCGTCGGGCGCGCCCGGCCGCCGGGTAATCTGGATCGCGCGACGGATGCGGCTTTCCCCAGCGGCCACGCGAGCAACAGCGTGTTGCTGTTCGGCGTGCTGCTGGTGCTGCTCGCCGGGTCACGGAGGTTCGCTCGTTTTCGGGGGCTTCTATCGGCGGCCTATGTTGTCGCGTTCACGCTGATCGGAGCCTCGCGCATCGTGCTGCGCGCGCACGCGGGCCTGGACGTGCTTTCCGGCTACGCCTGGGGCGCGTACTGGCTGGCGTTGTTGGTGATGAGCTGGAACGGCGCTTGGTGCAGAGCGGAGACAAGCGGACCGCCGGAAGGGGAGGAGACCGATGCCATTGCCTAGCGAGCCGCGGGATGTCCCGGCTGCCGCCCCCGAGCCGAAGATCTTGCGCGTCGGCGAGCTGACCCGCCAGATCAAAGACAGTCTCGAGGGTCGCTTTGCGGGTGTCTGGATCGAGGGAGAGATTTCGAACTTCACGCGCGCCGCCAGCGGACACTGCTACTTCTCCGTCAAGGACGAGGAGGCCTCCATCCGGGGGGTGATGTTCCGAGGCAGCGCCGAACGGTTGCAGTTTGCGCCCGAGAACGGACTGCAAGTGCGCGCCTACGGCGACGTCACCGTCTACGCGCCTCGCGGCGAGTACAACATTCGTATTCTCAAGCTCATGCCGGCTGGCATCGGCGCCTTGCAACTCGCCTTCGAGCAACTCAAGAAGAAGCTGCAGGCCGAGGGGCTCTTCGAGCAGGCCCGCAAGCGCAAGCTGCCCTTCATGCCACGCACGATCGGCGTGGTGACCTCGCCGACGGGCGCCGCGATCCGCGACATACTGAAGGTTCTGCGCCGGCGGTTCCCGAACGTTTCCGTCACGCTTTGCCCGTGCAAGGTGCAGGGCGACGGGGCGGCGGCAGAGATCGCCGCGGCCGTGAAGTTCTTGAACGAGATCGGAGGCTTCGACGTGCTGATCGTAGGAAGGGGAGGGGGGGCGTTGGAGGACCTCTGGGCTTTCAACGAAGAGGTCGTCGCGCGCGCCATCGCCTCTTCCGCAATCCCTACTATCAGCGCCGTGGGGCACGAGGTCGACTTCACCATCGCGGACTTCGTCGCGGACGTCCGGGCCCCGACGCCCTCGGCGGCCGCGGAGATGGCCGTGCCCGATCGCGCCGAGCTGGTTCGCCGAGTCGACGAAATCGGGCGCCGGCTGGAGCGCGCGGTCGTCCGGAAGTCCCAGTGGTTGCGCGACCGCACCGAGGCCCTGGCGGAGCGCTCGCTCTTCCGGCGTCCCAGGGAGCTGGTGGAGCAGCACTCGATACGGCTCGACGAGCTCGCAGCGCGGATGACGAACTCCGTGCGCCGCTCCGTCGAGCTGAAGCAGGCCGCCTTCGTCGGAGCAATCAACCGGTTGGAGCCGGTGAGTCCTTTGAAGACGATGCTCCGGGGGTATTCGATCCTGACCCGAGTCGACGACACCCGTCCGCTCACCGACGCCACCGAGTTGCTGCCCGGAGAGCTCGTACAGGTGCGGATGGCCGTTGGAGCGGTTGCCTGCCAGGTGACCGACGTGTTCCGGGAAACGCCCGGGAGAGGGGAGCAGGGGCGGTTGCCCCTGGCCTGATTCGCCATGGAAGACAACGCACCCGCCGAGAAACCGGCGAAAAGGAAGTCGAAGGCCGCGGAGCCCCCTCCGGAGCCGGAGAGGCCGTTCGAGGAAGCCCTCCGCGAGTTGGAGCAGCTCGCGGTCCAGATGGAGCGTGGCGACCTCACGCTCGACCAGGCCGTGGCCGCCTACGAGCGCGGCATCGGCCTGTCCCGCCTCTGCAAGAAGAGGCTCGACGAGGCCGAAGCCAAGATCCAGCAAATCACTCGCGAGGCCGGCCTCAAGGACTTCCTGCCCGAGGGCAGCGACGAGTAGGCCCCTTGTGGCTGCACTGCGTTGACCTGCTGAGGTTCCGCTCCAGGCGCGCGCCGGGGAGCTCGCTCCCCTCTGCCTCGTCGTCGCGCATCCCGAGTGAGGCGGCCCTGGCGCTGTGCCTGCTGCTGCTCCTGGCGCCCGCTCTCTTCGCCGTCGATATCGATCTCTGGGAGTTTCCCCGGATCCCGGACACCTCCGATCCCTACGATCGCTTCAGCTGGCTCCGGACTCTGCTGGCAAACTTCGAGTCGTCGCATCCCGAGGCCCGGGTGCGGCTCACGGAGCTGTCGTGGCAGAACGGGGGCGACAAGCTGAAGATCGCCGTCTACTCGGGTTCGCCTCCCGACCTCACGAGCGGGGCGCTTCCCGTGAAGATGGTGCTGCAGGGCGTGCTCGACCCGGCCGACGACTTCCTGACCCAGGCCGACCGCAACGACTATCTGCCCGGCACGCTCGAGGCTTTTCGCTTCGGCGGCAAGACGTGGGGATGGCCCTGGTGCTCGGTCGGCGATCTGCTCTACGTCAACCTGGATCGCGCGAAGGCCACTGGTGCGAAGCTGCCGGAGGACGGTTGTTGGACCTGGGACGAGTTTCTGGCGGCGGCGAAGACGATGACCGGCGCGGGGCCGGGCGGGGAACCCGTGTACGGCTTCGGTTTCGTGACTGTGATGGACCGCTCGGCGGACTACGGACTCCTCTGCATGGACGGGG
>JACQFU010000227.1 GCA_016199905.1 Candidatus Wallbacteria bacterium | reverse complement strand
AACCAGCGGTCCAGGTACGGCTTGGGCGTCGAGCGCAGCGCGCGCTCTGCGTAGACGCCCCGGCGCGCCGTCGCCAGAGACCGCTGGTTGATGTCCGTGCCCAGCACTCGCAAGTCCCATCTCTCCGCGTCCGGGAAGATGTCGAGCGCCACCATCGCCAGGGTGTACGGCTCCTCGCCCGTCGAGCAGCCTGCCGACCAGAGACGAAGCCGGCGCAACTCCTTTTCTTGCTCGCGGCGGAATCGGGGCAATAGCTCCTCTCGCAGCACGTCGAACTGCGCCTGGTTGCGGAAGAAGCTGGTCTCCCCGATGGTCAGCAGATGCACCAGGCGCCGTTCCTCGGACTGCGCCCAGGGGCCCGCGGCGAGGCGGGCGAAATAGCCGTCGAAGTCCTCGACGCCCGTCAGCCGCATCCTGCGCCGGAGCGCTCCCTCCAGGGTACCGCGACGCTTGGTGTCGAACGTGAGCCCGCTCACGCGCTCCAGGTGTTGGGCAAATCGCTCGAAGTCCTTCTGCGAGAACGGCTGCGAGCTGGCCCCGTCCTCCGTCAGCCAGCGCGCGATCCGTGCCAGCCGCCGCCTGTCGGGGTGCGGCGCCAGCACCTCCAGCGCGTCGAGCCGCCACAGCGCCTCTTCCGGCGGGGGCGGCCCCATCAGCACCACAGCCGTGTCCTCGCGCGCCAACTCCTCCCGCAGTAGCCGGAAGAACTCGGGCCCTTCGCTCTGAGGGTGAGGCATGTCGGCGACCACCAGATCGAAGTCGTGCAGCGCCAGCAGCTCCAACCCCGCCGGCGAGGAGGCCGCGGACTGGGTGTGGTGGCCCAGCTCCGTGAGCGCGCTCGCAAGCCGCGCAGCCTCGTGCGGCGCCGGATGGATGACGAGGCAGCGGAGGTGGCGGCTCATCGGAGCTGGAGTCTACACGAATCCCGCTGCCGATGCGCGGTCCGGGGCGTGTCCCGACGCAGGGGGGATGGCTGCCGGCCCGGTGCCAGCGGTCTCCGAAGTCGGCCCGATTTCAACGCGTTTCAGCTCCGTTTCAGCGGCTGCTGTCCTATCCTTGCGCGCCCGGGCCGGGAGGGCCTGAAAGCCGAGGCCAGAAGCTTGTATGCGGGACAATCGACCGCACGAGAGGCCGAGGTAAACTGGGAGAGGTGCGGTGATGGAGACGATGACGATGACGGACAGAGCGCTGGATTTCTTGAAGACGGCATTCGTGCCGGAGCTGAAGAAGCTCTCGAGTAGCCTCGACGCCCTGAACTTGGGCCAGGAGAAGATCGTGGCCCACCTGAAGCTGGCTGACGAGCGGCATGAGGCGCTCGCGCAACAGATGGCGGCGCAATTCAAGTTGACCGAGGACCGCCATCAGGCCCTGGCGCAGCAGATGGCCTCGCAATTCAAGCTGACCGAGGAACGCCACCAGGCCCTGGCGCAGCAGATGCAGGGACAGGCGAAGGTGTCGGACGACCGCCACCAGGCCCTGGCGCAGCAGATGCAGGGACAGGCGAAGGTGTCGGACGACCGCCACCAGGCCCTGGCGCAGCAGATGCAGGGACAGGCGAAGGTGTCGGACGACCNNNNGCGCAGCAGATGCAGGGACAGGCGAAGGTGTCGGACGACCGCCACCAGGCCCTGGCGCAGCAGATGCAGGGACAGGCGAAGGTGTCGGACGACCGCCACCAGGCGCTCGTGAAGCAGATGGAAGGACACGCGAAGTTGACCGAGGAACGCCACCAGGCGCTCGTGAAGCAGATGGAAGGACACGCGAAGTTGACCGGGGAGCGGCAGGAGGCGCTCGCGAAGCAGATGGAAGGACACGCGAAGTTGACCGGGGAACGGCACGAGGCGCTCGTGAAGCAGATGGCGGGAAATCATTCGTTGGTGGAGGGGCGTCTCACGTTCATAGACAAAAGGCTCGACCAGCTCGATCACGGGATCGCCAACCTGAAGCTGGAGAGGGAGGTCCTGGAGCGCAAGCTCTCGGTGCTCGATGAGGACCTCCGAAGCCTGCGCAACACCAGCGATGCAGTCTGGAGCGGCTTGAAGGACGCCCTTGCGGAACAGCAGCGCAGGCTTGGGAAAGTGACGGACGACCTCTTCGAGCGCCTTCGAGCCGAGGCCCTGCCCCAACGGTGACTCGGATCTCGACGGACGCGGCCGCGTGAGACAATGTGCGGGAGCGGGACGCCTCCCCGGGCTCCGGACGATCGCTTCCCGGAAGTCTCGCTGGCGTGCCGCCGCAGGGTCGTCCCGTGTCCTCGAATCGAAACAAGCCCGCCGTCCCCCTGAAACTGGCGACCTCTCCCATTCACGGAATGGGCGTCTTCGCCGCCTCGCCCATCGCGCGCTCCACTGCGATCGTCGAATACACTGGCCGGCGAATGAGCCACAGGGAGGCCGATCGCCGCCACGCCAGTCTCTCCCCGGCTGACGCGACCTATCTCTTCGTCGTCGACTCCACCACGGTGATCGATGCGACCATCGGCGGAAACCTCGCTCGCTTCGTCAATCACTCTTGCGCTCCGAATTGCGTCTCCGTTCTGCGAGACGGACGCGTCTGGCTCGAAGCGCTTCGCGACATCGCGCCGGGCGAGGAGCTGAGCTACCACTACCGCCTGCGCATCCCGGGTGGACTTCGCAGCCCCGAGGCCGAACGCTACGTTTGCACCTGTACGGCTCCTGACTGCACGGGTTCTCTCATCACAAGAAGACGCTGAACGGCGCCGCCCTTCGAGGGGCAAGTCGGTTGTTTCTCCCAGAGTAGAGGTGAATCGTATGAGCTCCACCACAGGTCTGGTTTTTCCCATCACGTTCGAGCAGTTCTTGCTCCTGCTTCTGGCGATCGTAATCCTCTCGGGCATTCGTTACATTCCCAACGCCCGGATCGGGATCGTCGAAAAGCGCTGGAGCCTCTCGGGCTCGGTGAAGTCGGGCCTCATGGCCTTGCGAGGCGAGGCGGGCTACCAGCCCGACGTTCTCCGCGGCGGGCTGCATTACCTGATGCCAGTGCAGTACAAGGTCCACATCCTGCCGCTGGTCACGATCGCGCAGGGCAAGGTCGGCTACGTGTTTGCCCGCGACGGCACGCCGCTGGGTCCGACGCAGACCCTGGCCTCCAACGTGCGCGCCAACAACTTCGAGAGCGTGGCCGCCTTCCTGTCCAACGGCGGCCAGCGCGGCCCGCAGCGCCAGATCCTTCGTGAGGGCACCTACGCCCTCAACCTGGCCCAATTCGTCGTCATTACCGAGGAGCAGGGCTACTACTTGCGCCTCAACGTCGAAGACGACGACGTCTTCGGCGAAATGAACCGGCTCATCGCCGAGCGCGGCGGCTTTACGCCCATCATCATCCGCGGCGCCGACGACATGATCGGCGTCGCCACGGTCCACGACGGCCCGTCGCTGCGCGAGGGCGAGATCATTGCGCCCGTCGTCGGAAACGATCCGCGCGACCCGGAGACCTACCACAACAACTTCCAGGACCCGGAGCGCTTTCTTGCAGCCTTGGGCCGGCGCGGCCGGCAGCTTCAGGTCCTGGTCGACGGCACCTACTTCATCAATCGCCTTTTCGCGACTGTCGAGCTGATCCCCAAGACGCTCGTCGAGGTGGGCCACGTTGGCATCGTCGTGAGCTACACCGGCGACAAGGGCGACGACCTCTCCGGCGAAGACTACAAGCACGGCGAGCTGGTGAAGCGCGGCCAGCGGGGCGTTTGGGCCGAGGCGCTCTTGCCCGGCAAGTACGCCTTCAACGCCTATGCCGGCAAGGTCATCCTCGTCCCCACCACGAACATCATCTTGAAGTGGATCCGCAACGAGGTCGGCAGCCACCACTTCGACGAGAACCTGGCGGAGGTTTCCCTCATCACCAAGGACGCCTTCGAGCCCTCGCTGCCTCTGTCGGTCGTCGTCCACATCGACTACCGCAAGGCACCGCTGGTGATCCAGCGCTTCGGCGACATCAAGAAGCTCGTGGAGCAGACGCTCGACCCGATGGTTTCGGCCTACTTCAAGAACATCGGGCAGACCCGCACGCTCATCCAGCTCCTGCAGGACCGCAGCGCCATCCAGAAGAAGGCGAGCGAAGAGATGAAGGAGAAGTTCGGCCACTACAACCTGGAGTTGGAAGAAGTGCTCATCGGCACGCCGACCTCCTCGCACGGCGACAAGAAGATCGAGGACATCCTCTGCCAGCTCCGCGCACGCCAGATCGCCGAGGAGCAAGTGGAGACCTACAACCAGCAGGAGAAGGCCGCGGTCAAAGAACGCGAGCTTCGCGAGGCGGAGGCGCGAGCCAAGCAGCAGCCGCAGCTCACGGAATCGGAGCTGAACATCACCGTCCAGAGCAACCAGGGCAAGGCCCAGTATCAACGGGCCGTACAGCAGGCCGCGCAGGTTCGCGCGCTGGCCGAGGCCGAGGCCGAGAAGGCCGCCCGCGTCGGCATCGCGCAGGCCATCGCGATCCAGGAGCAGGTCCGCGCCTACGGAGGGCCGCAGTTCCAGCTCACGCAGCAGGTGATGAGCCGCTTCGCCGAGGCCATCGAGGCGTCGCGAGTGGACGTGGTGCCGAAGATCGTCATCGGCGGTCAGGGCGGCAACGGCTCTGCCGGCACCTCGAGCGTTCTGGAGGCGCTGCTCACGATGCTGCTCTCCGAAAAGCTGGGCCAGGGCATCGTCGGGGCCGCGACGGCCGCGAACCCCGAGGCCGACCGGCTGCGCGCCGAGATCCAGGCCAAGCTCGCCGGCGACGACGGCGGTGGGGCGGACGGCACGGCGAGCTGAACGACCAGTCGGCGGCTTCGCCCCCTTGGGACCCCGTTTGATACGTGAGACTCTCGTTCGTTCGCGTTGGCTACGAGGACGAGCGAGGGTCTTTTTGCTCGCTGCTTGCCAGTCGCTCCTGCGCCTCTTCCCGCTGCTTTGAGTTCTCGCGCTCGCACTCGGCCAGGATCGCCGTCAAGTGCAGTTGCAACTCGAGCAGCCCCTGCGTGTCGCGCTCAAGCGCCATCGTGTGGAGCTTGCGGAATGCCTCGACGCGCTCCAGCGACTCGCGGTCGCCGAAGAAGATGTAGTCGATGACTTTCTGCACCAGATGGCGGATCGGATCGAAGGTGAACGCGGCCAGCACGCCGGCGAAGAAGCCTGCGTTGGATGGGTGGATCAAGGCGACCTGCTTCTCTCCCAGGGTTGCCATCAGCTCGCTGAAGAGCACGAAGAAAACGCCGGTGGAGCCGGTGGCGAGCGTGTAAACGAGGCCGCGGGACAGGGCGACTTCGATGTCCAGGAGCTGGTGCCGCACGATGGCGTAGGCGCTCATGCCCATGAAGGTCAACACTCCCCACTGGGCAATGAGGACAGGAAACAGCCGATAGACGCCCAGGCGATGGAGCATGTCGATGCCGGCGCTGACGCCGAAGACCAACACGCCGGTCATGAGGTAGTCGATCCGGTTCTTCTGCATCTCGTCGCCGCACGCTCGGCGCACGCTCCAGAAGCGCAGCAGGAAACGCAGGTTGATCCAGCCGAAGACCAGGCCGACGGGGACGAGCGCCGGTCCTCCGGAGCCGACGACCCGATCGCTGCCCGCAGTCAGCATCCAAGGCGTGAAATCCAGGATGCAGAAACCGACGCAAAGGACCCAGACGGTCCTTCGAGTGTAGGCCGACGTGAGGGTCGTGTCGAGGAAGGCATCCGGGAACTCGAGCAAGATCGGGAGCAGCGCGAAGGCGCAGAGGTACCCGACCCGGGTCCAGAAGAGCTTTTCCAGCAGGGGCTCTCGGACCTCGATCAGGATTCGCGTGGCGCCGAAACAGGCCGCAGCCAGACAGAGGCCCAGGAACAGCGGCGCCGCGCGATGGGGCTTGCTCTGCAACACGACCAGCAGGCCCAGCCCGACGGCCAGAACCATCATCGTAGAGTTGGAGGCGATGGCCCAGGTGATCACGACGCTGAGTGTACGGGGAATCGGTGCCCGCGCGGTAGGGGGGAAGGCTCCCGAGGGGGAGCGAAGCCAAAAAGTGGGAAGGCGCGTCACTACGTGACCCTAATCCCGCAGGTCGTACAGAGGACAGAGCGCCGAAACCATGATGGGCATTCGGATTCGCGTGTTTTCTAGGGCGACCGTGAACGCACCCTGTGGGTGCGAAAGACGGATCAGGGGTGGCAGAGCTGGCATGACGCGTGCTGTGCACGAGCCAAAGACAACCGGTAACATGCAACCGG
>JACQFU010000208.1 GCA_016199905.1 Candidatus Wallbacteria bacterium | reverse complement strand
GGGTGTTTCCGTCGGGGGCGGGCTGAGGCTCGTAGAGCTCCAGCTCGGCGCCTCGGTCCTCGGCGAGGAGCCCGGCGGCGTGCCGGACGTAATCGGCGAGTTGGGCAGGGGCGTGCTCGGCGGGAGAGCCCTGGGCGGCGAGATAGGTGAGCGCGGCGGCGCGCAGAACGTCGGCCGTATCGGGGCCGGCCAGTTCGCGGGCGCGGGCCGCGTGGGAGGAATCGCGCAGGTGGGCCAGAGCCAAAAGCGCGCGGGCCACGACCGCGGGTTCGGGACGCTCGACGCACGAGCGGATACGCGCGGCTTCCTCGGGCCCTCCGAGCAGGGCCAGCGCGCGGAGGGCTTCGGCGACGACCGCCGCGTCCTCGCCGGGTTCGACGAGACGTCGCAGCACGGGCAGCATTTCGACATCGCGTTCCTGCAGGAGTTGGCGCGCCAGCGCAACTTTCTCGGCCGTGTCCAAGACTGGATCGGGCGATTGAGGAGGAATGGCGCCAGCCGCGTCGTGCTTGACGCCGGCGACCATCAAAAGGCTCAGGGCCTTGTCGCGAAGCTCGACATCGGGATCGCGGAGCGCCTGAAGGATGATGGCGACCAGGTCCGGCTTCGAGGCGAGCCGTGCGGCCAGGTCGAGAACACGCAGCCGCACGGACCGATCCGGGTCCCTCAATGCGCCGGCAAGGAAGGGCCACTGGCCGCTTCCTCCGTGCGCGCCGATCGCCTCGAGGAGCTGCACTCGCACGGAGGGCGACTCTTCATCGATGAAGCGGCGTTTCAAGAACGGGAGGTGGCGCTGCTGGCCGGTCTGCAGCAGCGCCTTGGCGCAGCTCAGGCGCGCGGCGAGGTCCGGCGCGGTGAGTCCGGAAAGAGGGCCGCCCTCTTCTTGGTCCGCGGATTCGTGGATCTCGAGGGCGAGTTGGGCGAGGCGACGCACCAGGGGCGAGGGCGCCTGGTGCGCCAGACGCTCCAGCACTTGCGAGTCCTTGGTTGAGGGCGAGAGCAATTCGTGCAGGGTGGAAGCCTCGTCGGCGGCTTCTCTCCAGGGGTCGCCCGGCATCGCGGTGCACACGCGGAGATGATACAGCCATCTCCCCGCGTTGCATTCGGCTGCGAGCCCCCTTTATAATTCACGAACAACCGCCAACAGGGCAACTGGAGGGGCGTGAGGTACCTCACAAACGGCAAGGAGATTTTCGTTCCAGCGGGGAGCGCTCTCTACACGGACGCCGACGACGTGGGAGAGGATGCCGTCTACTACGTGATGGAGGGGAAGGTCCGGCTGTCGCGCAACCTGGAGAGCGGCTATACTTTCACGTACGACGTAGCCAAGGACGGCGTATTCGGCGTGGTGGAGGCAATCACGAGCGGCGTGCGCTTCGTGACGGCCACGGCCGAAACCAACTGTCAGTTCTACGTTTGGAACAAGCAGTCCTATGAGACGGCACTGAGTCTCTATATCGAGTTCGCAAAACTCAATATCCAGGAACTGTCCCACTACTTGCGGGCCATCAACCAGGAAGCCGAGAAGGTCTGGATCAACTATGTCCGCTGACGCCGAGGAACCTCTGGAGCCGCCCTCAGAAGAGGTCGAAGAAAGCCTGCTGCAGGTCGCGTTCAGCGAGATTCGCGACACGAGCCCCGAGATCTTCTCGCAGCTGGGCCGCACCTATCAGCCCGGGGAGATCCTGTTCCGCGAAAACGACAACAGCAAGGAGCTGTTCATGATCGTCGGCGGCCAGGTGAAGATCAGCCGCGGCGACAACCAAAATGAGAAGATGCTGGCGGTGCTCTCGCCTGGAGAGATCATGGGCGAGATGTCGCACTTCGACAACTATCCGCGCTCTGCGACGGCCACGGCGGTGACCGAGGTGCAGGTGCTGGTCTTCACGAAGGCCAACTTCGCCCTCATCTTCGAGTTGCACCACAAGTGGACTCTGCAGTTGGTCTACTCGCTCTGCAATCGGGTCTACTCGACGTTTGGGCGGGTCCTGCAAGGCCACACGATGCTCGCCGCAGCCAACGCCAAGACGCCTGCCGGATCTTGAACCGCCTGGCTGCGCTGGCGTTCCTGGCGTTGGCCCTCTTGGGCAGGGCAGAGGTCGCTGGCGCCGAACTGGACGCAAAGCCCGTCGACTTGCGGTTTCGCGAGGTCGAGGTCCGCGATGTCTTCCGGATCATCGCCCGGCTGGCGGGCAGGAACGTCTTGCTCGCGCCGGAGGTGAAGGGGCGAATCACGATCGACCTCACGGGGGTGGACCCGCTCAAAGCGCTCGATTTGATCGCTGCCGTGAACCGCTACGAGGTGGTGGTGAAGGACGGCGTCACCGTGATCGGTGACCCGGCGACGCTCTCCTTCGTGCGGGGCCCCGGGGCCATGCACATCGTGCCGCTGCGCTACGGCAATGCCGTCGAACTGGCCGACAAGCTGACCAAGCTGTACAAGGGCAAGCTGGAGGTGCTGGCCGACGTTCGTACGAACTCGCTGCTGATCAGAAGGCAGTAGCTACTCGCTCCCCGCGACTCGCTTTTGGACTTCTGCGACCACCTCTTCGACCTTGACCACGGTCGTCTTGAGGCCTTTGCGCTCCGTGATTTCCAGCTCGCCTTTGGCGAGGCCCTTGGGTCCGATGGTAATTCGCAGCGGAATGCCGAGCAGCTCCATGTCCGCGAACTTGAAGCCTGCCCGCTCGTCGCGGTCGTCGAAGAGCACTTCGAGTCCTGCTGCCTGCAGCTCGCGATAGATCTTCTCGGCGGTGTCGCAGACGGCCTTGTCTTTCAAGTTGAGCGGCACCACCGCTACGTGGAAGGGGCAAAGCGCCATCGGCCAGACGATGCCTTTCTCGTCGTGGTTCTGCTCGATGACGCTGGCGAGCGTGCGGTCGACGCCGATGCCGTAGCAGCCCATGATCAACGTCTGGGACTTGCCTTCCTTGTCCAGGAACTGGGCCTTCATCACTTCGCTGTAGACGGTGCCGAGCTGGAAGACGTGGCCGACCTCGATGCCGCGCATCAGCGAGACGGCTTTTCCGCACTGCGGGCAGGGATCGCCCGCGGCGCCGTGCCGAAGGTCGACATAGGCATCGGGTGCGAAGTCGCGGCCGGCGTTGGTGTTCTTGAAGTGCATGTCGCGTTCGTTGGCGCCGGAAAGGGCGTTCACGATCTCGCGAACCGACAGGTCGGCGATCACTTGAACTCCCTTGAGCCCGACGGGGCCGGAGAATCCAACCGGTCCGCCCGTGGCCTTCTGAATGTCCTCCGGGCTGGCCTGGCCGAACGCCGTCGCCTTCACGCAGTTGAGCGCCTTCGTCTCGTTTAGCTCGTGGTCGCCCCGCATCAGGAACGCCACGACCTTGTCGTCGGCCCGGTAGAGCAGGGTCTTCACGATCCGCTGGGCCGGTACGCCCAGTCCCTTGGAGAGCGATTCGATGCTGCTCATTCCGGGAGTGGCTATCTTCTCGATGGGCTCCGGACCGCCGGAACCATGCTGCTCCAGCGCTTGACAGGGGAAGCGTTCTCGTAGCTGACGTCGCCGCCGATGGTCCCGGAGTCGGCGGCCACCATCGTGAAGTCGAGTCCGCAGCGCGTGAAGATGCGCTTGTAGGCTTCCACCATCTTCGAGTAGCTCTCGCGCAATCCCTCCTCAGAAGTGTCGAAGCTGTAGGCGTCTTTCATCGTGAACTCGCGCCCGCGCATCACGCCGAAGCGCGGACGGATCTCGTCACGGTACTTGCGGCCGATCTGAAAGAGCGTGATGGGGAAACTGCGCCACGAAGTCAGATGCGTGCGAACCAGATCGGTGAAGACCTCTTCGTGCGTCGGTCCCAGGGCGAAGTCGCGTTTGTGGCGATCCTTCAGACGGAACATCTCGTCGCCGAACCGCTGCCACCGGCCGGTCTCCTGGAACAGCTCGGCCGGAACGGCGATGGAGCAAGAGATCTCGTGAGCGCCGGCGCGCACCATCTCCTCCCGGACGATGGTCTCCACCTTCTTGAAGAGCTTCAGCCCCAGCGGCAGCCACAGGTACATCCCGCTTGCGGTCTTGCGGATCAATCCCGCCCGCATCATCAGCACGTGGCTCGCCAGCGTAGCCTCGGCAGGCGTTTCCTTGAGAGTTGGAATGAACGATCGAGTGAAGCGCATGGTGGTGGAGAGGGTTCGCGGTGAACGGAATGAAAGAGTTTGAAGTGGGGCTTCGCCCCAACAGGAATGTCTTCCCTGCCTACTTCGCCTTCGCCGGAGCCGTGGTCGGCGTGATGGCTGCCGGTGCTCCCGGCTTCGTGGCCGGGCTGTCGCCGGAGGTCATCTCGCGCACGTCCTTCCAGCTGACGACGACGAGCAAGAACACCAAGAAGACGAAGCCCATGAAGTGGAGAACTTCTTCGCCGCGAGGGCCGAGCACCTCGTGAGAGTCGGCCCTCGGCTGCACCAGGCGGTGGCCCAGTTCCAGCGCGGTCTTCACGGCCAGGACGAACATGCGTCCGCCGTCCAGGGCGGGGATCGGCAGAAGGTTGAAGACGCCGATGGCGAGCGAGAGGAACGCGGTCAGCTGCAGCAGGTAGATCAGGCCGAGGTCGACGCCGCGGCCGATCTCGCTGGCGATTTTCAGGGGGCCGCCGACCTCCTTGGGGACCTCCATCTTGCCCAGGGAAGTCCAGAGCAGCGTCAACGCCTGGCGGTAGATCATGAAGACGCCCTCGGCGGTGCGCTTGATGCCCCGCGTCACGGCTTCGTTGAAGCCGACGGCAATGCGGGCACCAAAGGAATGGGGCAGCGACGTGATGCCGATCAGGCCGCGGCCGTCGGGTTGCCGCGCAGGGACCACGGTGAAGGTAAGCCGTTTTGGCGCCAGGACCGTCAAGGGCTTGGGGCCCTGGCGCATCAGGTCGAGGCCGTCTTTTGCGGTGCCGAGGTCCGACACCTGCTTGCCGCCGATGGCGGTGATGACCATTCCCGCCTGCAGGCCTGCCTTGTCGGCGGCCTTGCCGGGATCTACGGAGAGGACCTCCAGCCGTACGCCGGTGGCCGAAACGGCCAGCTCGCCCACGAGGCCCGGGTCGGGACCGGCGAGCGTGATGGGCGGTCTGTCTTCAAAGCGGAGGACCTCGATCTTCAGGGGCGTGTCCGGGTGGGAGTAGATGTAGTTGATGCCATGCTGGTGGTCGACCACGGGGGTGCCGTCAAGAGCGCTGATGATATCGCCGCCTCGAAGGCCGGCTTGCGCGGCGGGCCGGTCGGCCATCGCTTCCTTGATCTCGATGTTGCTGTTCTGGATGCCCGATACAAAGAGGACACCCGCGAAGACGGCCGCGGCGAAGACCATGTTGCCGCCGGCGCCGGCGGCGAGGATCGCCTGTTTGGCGAAGAAGTTCTTCTCGGCGAAGCTCCTCCCCTTCAACTCTTCCAGGTTCTCCACTTCGGCCTCGTCCTCGTCGGGGTTCATGCCGGCCGGGCGAACGAAGGCGCCCAGCGGAATCCAGCGCAGGCTGTACTCGGTCTCGCCCCATTTGCGCGACCAGACCTTCTGGCCGAATCCGAGGGCGAACTCGTAGACCTTCACGCCGCAGAGCTTGGCGATCACGTAGTGGCCCAGCTCATGGACGAAGGCGATGACGGCGATCATCACGATGAAGGCCAGGGCCTTGCCGAGGAAAGCCGCCACGGCGGCGAGGGTGAGGGTAGCGAACAGCATGATGCCTCCGAGGGTACTGCGGGTGATTCGGGAGTACTGACCAGACGCGCCGGCGGGCTGCGGGTTCACATCCCGGGGAAGAGCACGAACATTGCCGGGGCCGACAAACAGAGAGAATCGAAGCGATCGAGCAACCCGCCGTGGCCGGGGATGGTGCTGCCGGAATCTTTGACGCCAAAGTTTCGTTTCAGGAGGGACTCGGACAGATCGCCCAGCTGCGCCAGCCCTCCCACGACGGCGAGGAGTGCCAGTGTAAGGATACCGACGGGGTGGCCGAATCCGTACCGCGCAGTGGCGGCTGCGGCAGCCAGTGAGAGCACGAAGCCGGCGCCGGTGCCTTCCCAAGTTTTCTTTGGGCTGATCGGCGTGAGCTTGTGCTTGCCGATAGCGCTTCCGACCAAATAGGCCGCGCTATCCTCCACCCAGACGAGCACGAGCAGGATGACCAACACCGGCAGGCCCATCCGAGCGTCTGCCCGGATGAGGTAGAGGAACGAGAGGAAGTAGGCGTATTGCGTGACGCCCAGGAGCGTCAGAGACGAGTCGACGATGGCCTTCGAGTGATCGGCGGCGGCCAAGTAAGGGAAGATGAGGGCCAGCGGAAAGAGAGTCATGGCCGCCGCGGCCCCGGGGAAGCCTCCCGAGTAGGCGCCCGCGCAAACGCCGGCTGCTCCCGCGTAGGCCAGCCACTGGCTGGGCGCGTGGCCCGCAGCCCTGGCGATGGCGCAAAACTCGTGCATGCAGCCCAACGCCACCAGCGCCAGCAACCCGGCCAGCGGTGGTCCGCCCAGCCAGACCGGGAGCAGGAACGCCGGAGCGAGCAGCAGGGCGCTGGTCGTGCGCACGGCCAGCGTCTCAAAGGCCACCGAACCTCCTGTTGCGCTCCTGGTAGTCGCGGATCGCTTCGAGCAGCAAGGATCTGCTGAAGTCGGGCCAGAGCACAGGGCTCACCCAGAGCTCGGTGTAGGCGAGCTGCCAGAGCAGGAAGTTGGAGATGCGCTGTTCGCCGCCCGTGCGGATGAGCAGCTCGGGATCGGGCAGTCCGGCAGTGTAGAGCTCGGCGTCGAACAGCGCCTCCGTCAGGCTCTCGGGCGAGAGCTGGCCGGCGGCGGCGCGGGCGACCAGCGCGCGGGTTGCCCGGAGTATTTCCTGGCGTCCGCCGTAGTTGATGGCCAGGGAGAGGTTGAGGCCCGTGTTGTTGCGCATCAGCGCCACGGAGTCCTCGACCTCCAGCCGGACCCGGTCGGGTAAGGCGGAGCAGTCTCCAAGCACGCGCAAGCGGACGTTGTTCGAGTTGAGCTCGTCCTTTTCCCGGGCGAGCGTATCCTTCAGCAGTTGCATCAGGGCGAAGACCTCGGCTTTGGGCCGCTTCCAGTTCTCCGAGCTGAAGGTATAGAGCGTGAGGTAGCGCACTCCGAGGCGGTCGCAGGTATCGACGGCCTGACGCACTGCGCCACGGGCGGCGTGGTGCCCGAAGACCCGTTCGCGCGCCCGGGTTCGGGCCCATCGTCCGTTGCCGTCCATGATGCAGGCGATGTGGACCGGCAGCCGCGCCAGGTCGATCCTGGCGAGAATGGCCTCTTCCTCGGGATTGAGATCTCGGAGACGCGAGGAGTGAGCCCCGAGGCTCGAGACTTGAGGTTCGAGGCCCGAGTCGCGAGGCTCGATACCGGCCTCGACGGGGGGGAAGAGATTCGATGCGGTCATCCTCAAGCCTCAAGCCTCGTGTGTTTTCCTTCACACCTCGAGGATGTCTTTCTCCTTGTGGTGCATCACTTCATCGACCTTCTTGATGTACTCGTCCGTGATTTGCTGCACCTGATCGTGGCCGCGTTTGGCCAGATCCTCGGGGACTTCGTGGGCCTTTTCGCGCTTCTTGATGAGATCGTTGGCATCCTGGCGAATCCGTCGAACGGCGATGCGGCCTTCCTCGCAGCGCTTGTGGGCCATCTTCACGAATTCCTGGCGCCGCTCCTGGGTGAGCTGGGGGATGTTGAGCCGGATGAGCTTGCCGTCGCTGTTGGGAGGCAACCCCAGGTCCGACTTCTTGATGCAGCGTTCGATCGGATCCAGCGCGCTCTTGTCCCAGGGCTGGATGAGCAGCACGCGGGGTTCGGGCACGGAGATCGTGGCCAGTTGCCGGATCGGCGTGAGCGTGCCGTAGTAATCGACGCGCAGATCGTCGAGGATGGCCGGATTGGCGCGACCCGTGCGGATCTTGCCCATTTCGTCCTTGAGCAGGCCGATGGCCTTGTCCATCTTCTCGCGAGTTTCCTTGAACAGGCTTTCCAAAGGTGATGCGGGCACTTCCCGTCCTCCTTTCGAGTCGACCGCGCGAACGCGGTCTCAGCGGACCATGGTCCCAAACGACGTGTCGCCGTGGGCAATCCGAGCGATGTTGCCTTCCTTCAGCAGATTGAAGACGAAAATCGGCATGCCCACGTCGCGGCACAGGGCCACGGCGGTAGCATCCATGACTTTCAGGTTGCGCTCGAGAACCTCCTGGTAGTTGAGCTTGGGGTACATCACGGCGTCCGGGAACTTCATCGGGTCCTTGTCGTAGACGCCGTCGACCTTCGTGGCCTTCAAAAGCATGTTGGCGCCGATCTCGGCGGCCCGCAGCGCCGCCGCGGAATCCGTGGAGAAGTAGGGATTGCCGG
>JACQFU010000207.1 GCA_016199905.1 Candidatus Wallbacteria bacterium | reverse complement strand
CTCCAGGCAGGACTCGGCGCTGCCGAAGCACTCCACGTGGTAGGTGGAGTTGTCGCTGAGCAGCAGGCGTCCGATGAACTCCGGAACGGCTGGCTCGTCGTCGACGACGTAGATGATGCTGGGCTCGGATTCGGGCATGGCGGCCAGTTGCCGCAGGCTTCGAGGCGCCTCTGCGCGCTCGACGCGGCGTCGACGCAAATGTACGCGATCGCCGGACCCGGTGCCAGACCGAAGACGATTGCCCCAATTGTCCGGCGTGCTTGACAGTTCCTGTGTGCGACCGTATCATGCCGCGCCTGTCCAGGCACTCGAATACTCGAGGCCGGGCGAGGTGGTGGAGCCCCTCGAGGGGCGGAAGGATTTTGCCATGGCCACGCTTCCGAGCACGTTCAAGGGCACCTACGGCACGATGTACTACGTGAAGGACATGAAGAAGTCGATCGCCTTCTTCAAAGACCAGATCGGTCTGCACCCCAAGTTCGAGGATGAAGGTTGGACCGAGTTCGACCTGGGCGGCCCATCGCTGTGCCTACACCCTGTGGGCGACAAGAAGATCGCGATCGGCTCGACTCAGCTCATCATCCTGGTCGGCGACATCCAGAAGGAAGTCAGCCGCCTCAAGGAGAAGAAGGTCGTGTTCCCGAATGACATCATGGACATGGGCGAGCACGGCATCTGCGCCGAGTTCGTCGATCCGGACGGGAATCCGCTGAGCCTTTACCAGCCGCCGACACGGCACTGAGCGAAGCGGGCTGACGGTCCACGGCGAGGCCGCGG
Organism: Candidatus Wallbacteria bacterium; assembly: GCA_016199905.1. Taxonomy (GTDB): domain Bacteria; phylum Muiribacteriota; class UBA6191; order JACPRK01; family JACPRK01; genus JACPRK01. Next base: position 9,523 of record JACQFU010000207.1, on the reverse strand, counting down.
CACCGGGCTTGGTTGGATCGCAGTGAAAAACCCGGGCCTACGGGCCCGGGTTTCGACGTCTGAGAGTGGATCGCGGCGCACGGCCGCGAAGTCCTACACCCCTCAGGAGCCGCCGTAGCCGACGATCACCTTGCCGGATTCGACGATCACCGGCACCTGCCGCCCACCTTGCGAGTACTCGAGCATCTTCTTCAGGCCGGCCTGGTCGCGCTGGACGTTCACGTATTCGAGCGGGGCGCCTTTCTTGGAGTAGGCCTCACGGGCCGCAGTGGTGTAGGGTCACGTGTCCTTGCCGAAGATCAAGACCTTGTCCGTCACGACGCACCTCCTGAGTGCTTTCCCGGAAGAGCCTACCGCTACCATCGGGCGAGCGCTCCCGTTTTCGGAGCGCCGATCCTATCACGGGAAAGCGAAATTTGGCAACCGCCGTATCCTTTTCACCGGACGTGGCATCGAACCATGCTGACCACACCACGAGAACGCTCGTTAGAATAGGCCGCCGGGAAATCGGCCGCCGCTCCGGGTGAGGAACCCGGCGTAAGGAGCTGAAGCGACCATGTTCGCATCGACGATGAAGGCAGTCGCCCTCGGTTTGGTACTGGCCTTGGCCGCGCCCACGCCCCAAGCACAGGCGAGGCACAACACAGGCAAGTTCATCGCTGCCGCCATCATCGGCGCGGCGATCGTGAGCGCCGCGAGCAACCACCACCGCGACCGCTCCTACGGTTCGTACGGCTACGCGCCGAGAGTCTACTACCCGCCCCAGACGTACTATGCCCCTCAGGCCTACTACACCCCCCAAGCCTACTATCAGAACGGCTACGCGTTCGGAGCAGGCTGCGGCCCCTACGCTCCGGCAGCCGACATCTACAGCACCAATAGCGGCTACGGCTACGACCGTTACGGTTCCTACATCTACGACACCGGCCGCATCAGCACCTACGGCGGAGGCCGCTGCGATTACTGAAGCGGCCACGAGCCTCGGCAAACGTCGAACGCCGGCCCCGCGAGGAGCCGGCGTTTTTCATGGTCGAGCGCCGCGCGTCAGTTCCCCTGGGCGAACATCGAGGCGTAGCGAGGATCGCTTCTCGGAGGGGGGTAGGTCTGGGCGGCATCGGGCTGTTCGGGCACTTTGAGCCGATCGCGAACAAAGGCGTAACGCTCGGGGCTGGCAGAGCGCAACCGCTGAGGATCGTGGAGGTAGATCATCACGCTCTCGGCCATGTCCTCGCTTGGATTGTCCTCCATCGCATAGCGGGTTGGAGCTTCTCGCTTGCGAACTGGGTCCAGCGACCACTTCTGCTTGCCCGGGTCGAAGCTCCAGCCGAACTTCGCGGCCCAGCCGTTTTCGCCGCTAATGAGAGGGTTCTGGTTGATGTCGGTGTACAATTTGTCACCCGGGTTGAATCGCAGGAACCGGTGAGTCAGCTCGTGGTCGACCGTGGCCTCGAACTCCAGCCGCTTCGACTCCTCGGCGGAGTAGGGCGGGGTCGGGAAGTCGATCCGGTCCTCCGAGTTCGGCGACTCGGAGCGGTCGGATATCTGCACGGCCGATCGTGGCAAGTCGGCGCCGGTCCTGGTCAGGCCGAAGACCTGCTCGTCCGCGCTGCCGTTCATCGAGAGGACACCTGTGCGCTGCAGCTCGGTCCTTTCGTAGAAGGACGCCGGGACCTTGGCGAGCGCGTCATCCAGAAAGCCCAGTTCTTCACTGCTGAAGGCCTTGGGTTGGTCGTCGATCCGAACGCCGCCGAACTTCTGTTCTAGCAGCGTGTTCGCCGGCTTCGGGTTGCCTGAGCTCCCCGACGTCGAACTGGTCGTCTTGGATTTCCCCGTGGAGCTGATCGGGTTGCTGGTCGGAGGGGTGCTCGTGGAGGTCTTGGTGGTCGTTCCCGTGGAAGTCCGGCTGCTGGTGCCGTCCTTGATATTGGGGACGTTTTCGCGCGCGCCCGTTCCGGTCCCGGGCGGGGTAGCGGGGCGGCTGGCGGCATCGCGTTTGGACTTGACGATGTTGTCGACTGCGTCCTGGCGACTCTTTTCCTGGGCAGCCGCCAGTCCCGTGGCCTGTCCGGCGCTGAGGGCGACGAGCCGCTTGCCGGCGAGATAGGTGGCCAGGAAGGCGATCAGTTTCGAGTTGACGGAGTCGGGCCGGAAGCTGCCCTTGAAGCCCGGACCCATGAAGTTGCCGTACTTGTCGTGCGGTCCCTGCAAGGTCGCCAACCACGCCTGGACGCCGGCGGCGACTTCCGGATCGGCATTGGAGAAGACGAATTCGGGCTTGTCCAGGCGCACAATCGCCATCGGTGGCGGCAAGGACCGCATGGCCTCCGCCCGGGCCACGTCGTCGGCGAAGTCGCCCGGGTTCGGCGAGCCGCCGGGATTGGCCGTGCTGCCGTCGCGGGCGGGGTTTGGCGCCGGGGGGCTGGCGGTCGGAGTCGGCGTGGCGGGGGCCGGCGCCGGGGTAACCGCGGGTGTCGGGGGAGGGGAGGCGGTCGTCGGTTCTTTGCGGGTGGACGGGCCAGCCGTCGAGGTAGTGGTGACGGGTGGAGTTCCCGAACCGGAGGTGGCGCGCGAGATGTCGTTCGCGCTTGGCGTAGTGGCGGCTACCGGCGACGTGCTCGAAGTTGCAGCCAACGCGGGCGCGGTCAACGTCAAACAGAGCGCCGCGACTGTCGCCCAACGAGCGAGCGGGCCCCCACCGTCCTGGATCCTGGTCGAGCGCGTCATGGTGGGCATCGGGTCATGCGATCGGATCGAACCCCAGTCTCCAGACAAACACAAGACGGTACGATTGAATTATAGCAGCGGAATGCGGGATCGCCTAGCTCTCGGCGCGATCATGGCTTGACAGTTTCACCGGCCACCCCTAGCACCGGGTCTGAAACCGCATCAACGCTGCAATCTCGCTGTCAGCGTCTGCGGCGACGGGCTGGCCGCGAGGTGTCGCGGCGCTTGCGTCGTTCCTCGTAGCGCGGGTTGCGTCCCCATCGGCGCGGCGGTTCCGTCGGCGACTTCTGTTCCTGCGTCTCCTGCTGGCGTTTGGTGACGGCTTCCAGCTCGAAGTCGACCTGCCTCTTCACCTCGTCGACGCGCGCGACGCGGACCTTGAGACGGTCGCCGATTCGGAAGCACTTCCCGGTGCCCTGGCCGACCATCGCGAAGCCGGCCTCGTCGAACAGGAAGTACTCCCGGCCCAGCTTCGACACGTGAACCATTCCCTCCACGAAATAGGGCTCGATTTCCACGAACAGGCCGAAGGCCGCCACACCGGTGACAGTGCCGTCGAAGGTCTCCCCCAGGTGGCTCTCCATGAAGCGCGCCTTCTTCCAGCTCACCAGTTCTTGCTCGGCCTCGGCCGCGACCCGTTCCTGCCGGCTGGCATGCATCGTGGCCTTGTCCAGCTCCAGGTCGGACTCGGACTTCCCCCGGACGGCCGCCTTGTCGAACGCGATGTACTCCTTGAGGAATCGGTGAACCATCAGATCGGGGTAGCGCCGGATGGGCGACGTGAAGTGGGTATAGGCGCGCGAGGCGAGGCCGAAGTGGCCGGCGTTCTCCGAGTGATAGCGGGCCTGCTTGAGGGTCCGCAGCAGGATCGTCGTCACCAGCATCTGCTCGGGCTTGCCCTGCACCTGCTGCAGGATGCGCTGATAGGCCCGGGGGGAAGGCGAGCCGACCTCGCGCCACGGGATGCCGAGGGCCGCCGCGAGCTTGGCCAGCGTCTGCACTTTCTCGGGGTCCGGCAGCTCGTGAATGCGGTAGACGAAAGGTTTCTCGGAAGCCTCGACGAACTCCGCGACTGCCTCGTTGGCGGCGATCATGGCTTCCTCGATGATGTGGTGCGAGAGGTCCGCTACCTCCTTGCGGATGTCGACCATCCGCCACTGGTCGTCCAGCACGATGCGCGTTTCGGGCAGCGTGAAGAGCAAACTGCCGCGCTGCTGGCGGCGGGCGCGGATCGCCTGGGCCAACTCGGCAAACGTCCGCAGATCCGGCATCAGGCGCGAGTACTTCTCCAGCAACTTGGCGTCCTCACCGGCCAGCAGTTGTCCGGCCAACTCGTAGGTGAGGCGATAGTCCGAGTGGATGACGCTGGCGAAGATCTCGCTTCCGGCCATCTTCCCCTGTCGGTTGAAGCGCATCCGACAAGTCATCGAGAGCCGGTCGACATTGGGCTTGAGGCTGCAGAGACCGTTGGAGAGTTTCTCCGGCAACATCGGCAGCACGCGCTCGGGGAAGTAGACGCTGGTGCTGCGGCCGACGGCCTCGTCATCGATGGCGGAGCCGGGACGAACGTAGTGGCTGACGTCGGCGATGTGGACGCCGAGCACGACGTGGTCTCCGTCCCGTTCGATGCTGATGGCGTCGTCGTAGTCGCGCGCCGTCTCCGGATCGATGGTGAACGTGAGGAGCTTCCTCAAGTCCCGCCGGCCGCGCCTGTCGGCGACGCGCACCTCATCGGGGAGTTTCTCGGCCTCGGCCATCACGGCCGCCGGGAAAGTGTCGCGAAGGTTGTACTCTCGGATGATGATCTCCGTGTCGATGCCCTTGTCGCCCGGGGCGCCGAGAACGCGGGTGATCTTTCCGACACCCCCTTTGGTCTCCGTCGGGTACTCCACCAGATCGACCTCGACGACTTGCCCCGGACGAGCGTCCAGCTCCATCCCCGCCGGGATGTAGACCTCCTGGCTGAGGTGAACGTCGCTGGGGGTGACGAATCCGTAGGAGGCTCCTCCGGAGCGGAAAACGCCCAGGACCCGCTTGTGGAAGCGCTCCAGGATACGCACGACACGGCCCGAGAGCCGGTCGGCCTCCCGGTGCTCGATCCGCACCATCACCCGGTCCTTGTGCATCGCGCCGGCCATCGCCGTCGCAGGGATATGGACGTCGGCGGCGCCGACCTGATCGGGGATGAGGAAACCGAAGCCTGCCTGCTTGACCTCGAGCTCGCCGGCGATCAGGTCCATCTTCTCAGGAAGGCCGTAACAACGGCTTCGGTTGAGTACGATCCGGCCCTCGGAGACCAGGCCCTCGAGGGTCGTCTCCAGGGGATGGCGCTCGCGGGGCTTCAGTTTCAGCTCTCGTAGCAGGTCGAACAGAGTGAGGGGCCGATAATCGGACTGCAGCATCAGCTCCAGCACTCGATCTCGCAGGTTCTTCATGGAAGGGCGTCTCGTTTCCGGCCCTCGTCGGGGCCGCTTTGTTCAGTCGAATACCGCGGATCAGCGAGCGGCCGTACGCAGGCCGATCAGCAGCGCGAAAAGGGTCGAAGTTCCCAGGACGGCCGCCACATCGCGGATGGCCACGGGATAGACGCGGAACCGGCCGCGCTCCCGGCCCGCCTGGTAGCAGCGAACGTCCATGGCCTGGGCCAGCTCCAGGGCACGCTGGAAGGCGTTGATGAAGAGCGGGACCAGGATCGCCAGGTAGTTGCGCACCCGGCGCGCAACGGAGCCGCTTCGGAACTGAACGGCTCTGCACGTCTGCGCCTTGACGATCTTGTCCATCTCGTTGAAGAGGACGGGAATGAATCGGAGCGCGATGGTGAGCATCATCGCGAAGTCCTGGGCGGGGAACCCCAGCCGGGAGAGGGGTTTGAGCAGCTTCTCGATAGCGAACGTCAGCTCGATCGCGCTGGTGGTGAGGGTGAGCAACGACGTGAAATTGACGAGCAGAATCAAGCGCGCTGAGAAGTGAGCTGCATTGTGGAGCCCCTCGCGCGTTATCTGGATTGGCCCCAGCTCCCACAACGGCTGGCCCTTCGTGAAGAAGACGTGGAGCACCACCGTGAACAAGATGACGACCAAGAGCGGGCGGACTGCCCGGAGGAAAAATGCCAGCGTGAGCCGGGCCAGTCGATAGGAAAGCAGCCAGAAGAGGAGGAACGCCGTGTACGCCTGAGGCGTCGTGAAGACGAACAGCCCCACCATCAGGCAGAAAGTGAGGACCAGCTTCAAGAATGGATTCAGCCGGTGAACGAATGACTCGAGCGGGATGTATTGCCCGATCACCAGGCGGGCTGCCGAGGGGAGCATCGGCAGCAGGATAGCATCCTGGGAAAGACCTTCCCGAGCCGAGTATCCGTCTTTTCGCGCGTGCTATGATCCCCGCGCCATGCCCACTTCCATTACCACCAAGTTCATTTTCGTCACGGGCGGCGTGATCTCGTCGCTCGGCAAGGGAATCTTCGCGGCGTCACTCGGGAACCTGTTGAAGCATCACGGCGTGTCGGTTTCGGTGATGAAGCTCGATCCGTACATCAACATCGACGCCGGCACGATGTCGCCCTTCCAGCACGGCGAGGTCTTCGTCACTGACGACGGCGGCGAGACGGACATGGACATCGGACATTACGAGCGGTTCCTGGACAAGAGCCTGACGCGCATGAACAACGTCACGGCCGGCCAGATCTACTGGACGGTGCTCAATCGCGAGCGTCGCGGCGACTACCTCGGCAGCACCGTACAGGTCATCCCGCACATCACCAACCAGATCAAGAGCTCCATCCAGCTTGTGGCAAAGCAGTCCGAGGTCGATCTCGTCATCGTGGAAGTGGGCGGCACGGTGGGCGACATCGAGTCTCTGCCGTTCCTGGAAGCCATCCGCCAGCTGTCGGCGCAGGTCGGACGCGAGAACTCGATGTTCGTGCACCTGACGCTGATTCCGTACGTCGACGCCTCCGGCGAGCTGAAGACGAAGCCGACCCAGCACTCGGTGAAGGAGCTGCAAGGGCTGGGAATTCAGGCCGACATGATCGTCTGCCGCACCAGCCGGCCGCTATCCCGAGAAGTACGCGAGAAGATCGGCATGTTCTGCAACGTCCCCTCCGAGTACGTCATCGAGGGGCGCACGCGGCGCTACCTCTACGAAGTGCCTCTTGCTCTGGAGAAGGAAGGAGCGCCGACGCTCGTAGCCAAGCGGCTCGGCCTGAACCTGGGGCCCGCCAAGGCCAACGAGTTCGAGTCGCTCGTAGAGAGGCTCAAGGAGCCGAAGAACGGCACCGTGACGATCGGTGTCATCGGCAAGTACGTCAAGCAGCAGGACGCCTACATCAGCATTCACGAGGCCATCACGCATGGCAGCATCGCCAACGACGTGAAGGCCGAGGTGCAGTACGTCAGTTCGGAGGACGTGGACAGCCAGCTGGACGTGACCAGCTTCGACGGGGTCATCGTTCCCGGCGGTTTCGGCGAGCGTGGCATCGAGGGGAAGATCGAGGCGATCCGCAGACTGCGCAACTCCGGCATCCCGTTCCTGGGCATCTGCCTCGGAATGCAGTGCGCAGTCATCGAGTTTGCGCGCCACGCGTGCAAGATGGGCAAGGCCAACTCCACGGAGTTCGACCAGGCCACGGAGTATCCGGTCATTGACTTCATTCCCGACCAGCGAAACCTCGAGCAGAAAGGCGCGACGATGCGCCTGGGCCTCTATCCGGCGAAGCTGGCTCCGGCCAGTCTGGTCCGCAAGGTCTACGGCGCCGAGCTGGTCTATGAGCGCCACCGCCATCGCTATGAGTTCAACACGGCCTTCCGCGCGCAGATCGAGGAGGCCGGCATGAAGGTGACCGGGCTGTCTCCCGATGAGCGATACGTCGAGATGGTCGAAGTGGCCGGTCATCCGTTCTTCGTGGGAGTTCAGTTCCACCCGGAGCTGCTGTCCCGCCCGATGCGTCCCCATCCGCTCTTCCACGCATTCGTCGAGGCGTGTCGCAAGGCAAGGACGGCGCGCCGGTGAGGCAGGGGAATCCGCACCCGGAGGCCCCCGCGCATGCCTGAGCCCTCGCGCGACACGCTGCTTCGCACGGCGCGGGCAGTGGTCGGCACCGAGGCCGAGGCCCTTCGCCGGCTGCTGGAGGGCCTCGACGAGAGCTTCCTCGACGCGGCCGAGCTGCTCTTCGGGTGCCGAGGCCGGGTCGTCGTGATCGGGATGGGAAAATCGGGGATCATCGGCCGAAAGATTTCGGCCACCTTTGCCAGCACGGGGACGCCGTCGCTCTTCCTGCATCCGGCAGAGGCGGCCCACGGCGATCTGGGGATGGTGCGCGCAGGCGACGTGGTGCTGGCGCTCTCGGCCAGCGGCGAGACCGAGGAGATCCTGAAGCTGCTGCCGTTCCTGCGGCTGATGGCGATCACGATCGTGGCCATCGTCCGGCGTACGGATTCGACGCTGGCTCGACATGCCGATCGACTACTCGCTGTAGCCGTCGAGTCCGAAGGATGCCCGCTGGACCTGGCGCCGATGGCGAGCACGACGGCGATGCTGGCGCTGGGAGACGCGCTGGCGGCCGTGCTCATGGAGAAGCGCGCCTTTCGTCCCGAGGATTTCGCTTTGTATCACCCGGACGGGAGCCTGGGCCGGCGGCTGCTCACCACGGTGCGCGACCTGATGATCTCCGGCCACCATCTGCCCGTGGCAGAGCCTCGAGACCCGATGCGAGCGGTGCTGCACGTGATGATCGAGAAAAACCTCGGCGCCGTGCTGGCCGTCGGGCCCGGCGGGGCGCTCGAAGGCATCCTCACCGATGGCGACCTGAAGCGGCTGATCGAATCGCGGCGAGATTTCTTCGACGTGCTGCTGGCCGACGCCATGTCGCGCACGCCCACGACCATCGCGCCGGACGCCCTCGCCGAAGCGGCCCTGCGAGTGATGGAGGACAACTCGCGCCGGCAGATTACCGTCCTGCCCGTCGTGGACTCGGCCGGCAAGGCGATCGGCCTGATCCGGATGCACGACATCCTCAAGGCCAAGATCAGGTAGTTGAAGGCCCAGGGCCGAGGGCCCAGGTCACAAATCCCCGATGCGCAACCACCCCGTCCTGTCGTTCTGCTTCATGCTGGCGATGAGCGTGCTCTGGCTCATTCGAAAAGACTTGGTGAGCGTGCCGGTTCCGGAAGAGCCCCCCAAGGCCAAGCGCGTCGAGTTGCTGGAGGTCCAGGTCCGTTCGTTCCAGAGCGCCAAGCGCCGCGTCATCGACCTCAAAGGCCAGCGCGTCGTCACCAACGAGAAGGACACCGAGATGGACCTGGAGCCGGTGGAGGGGACAGTCACGGAAAACGGCGGCCACGTGATTCGCTTCCGCGCCGACCGGGGCACCAAGCGGCCCAGCAAGGCCGGCGAACTGCTCGACTTCCTGGGCCGGTGCGACGCCGTCACCTGGGACGGCCGCTCCATTCACTCGGCGGAGATTCTCTACTATCCGCACTCGGGTCAGGTGCAGACTCCCGGGCCAGCGACGGTTCTGACAAGCGACACGCGCGTCACGGGCGACCGCTTCGAAACGTCCACCCGGCTGCGAACCGGCGTCGTCACGGGCAACGTCGAGATCGTGAGTACGTGGAAGCCGCATTCGGCGGTGGCCACGGCGCATACGACAAGGGCGGTTCCCGTTGCGCCGCCGCCGGCACCCGCGGCACCTGTCGCCCCGCCCCGCATCCAACCGAAGCCGCCGTCCACGGCGCAGGGCTCGAAGGGCAAGCCGGCGTCGCGAAAACCCAGGCAGAAGCGGCCGCCCACGCGCCGTACGCGG
>JACQFU010000203.1 GCA_016199905.1 Candidatus Wallbacteria bacterium | reverse complement strand
GCAGTTGAGGACGCGGCCGCCAGGCCGCTCCAGGACTCGCGCGGCGGCCGCCTGACCGCTCTGCGACTCAACCTGCGGGATTAGGGCGTGACCCCCCTCGCTGTACCGTCCTCCGCCCCTCCGGTATATGATGTGCGGGCTCTCCCATCTTCATTGTCCACGTGTCGAATCGCTTTCTGTCTTCTCGCCCGGCCGAGCCCCGCTGGTACCACGAGCGCTGGGCTTTGCTGATTTTGGTGCTGCTGGCGCCGCCGCTGGGGTTGCTGGCAGCCGTGACGGCGCCGGAGCTGAGGCTGTGGCGCAAGCTGCTCGGAGCCGTCGGCCTGGTGCTGCTGGGAGGCGTCCTGGCGGCGATGGAAGAGGAAGGGGCCTACTTCTCGCGGTTTTGGCTGGACCTGACTGCGACGGTGAACTTCGAAAAGGCGCTGACGCGCTATGCCAGGCAACCCGCACAGCGCACGGCGACGTTCGAGCGCGCCTTTGCGCTGGAGCCGCCGCCGGGGCAGGCGAATGTGCTGGGCGAGCGCCCGGGCGTCGGAGACAGCGCCTACCGGTTGGGGCGGGTCTACGAACGCGACGGGGATCTGCACCGGGCGAGACTGTGGCTGAGCGCGGCCTCGGTGCCGAAGGGGACGCGGGTCTATGGGGACGCGCAGCTGGCTCTTGCGGAAGTCGAGCTGCGGATGGGACTGGTGGAGCGCGCAGCCGCCAGGCTCGACAACGCCCTCAACGAACACGCCGTCAAGACCGATACCCCCGAGTTCATGCTGCTTCGCGGCCGGCTGCTCTCGCATACGAGCTCGGTGGACGCCCGGGCCACGCTGATGTCGATTGTCTGGCGGCGCGCCGTGCCTTACTTGCAGGAGACGCACTCGGAGCTGGCGGCGCTCGACCTGGCCGAGCACCGGCCGGATGACGCACTGCGTCACCTCTTTCACAGCATGCGCGTGGACCCCGGCAACAAGGATGCGCTCGAGGACGCCCTCAAGGCGGCCTCTCAGGCCAAGGTCGCGGCCGTTTCGGTGCGCGCCTTCCAGCGCGCTTGCCTGCTCCAGTCGACTTTCCGCGCGGGCGACATTGCCGAGACCCTCTACCGCAAACTCGTGGCGAAGTACCCGAAGTTTCCGGGCGCGGACCTGTGCTACCTCCACATCGCCGCCCACCACGAAACCGACGAGAAGGACCCGCACGAGGCGATGCGCTGGTACCGGCGCGCGGCCGACGCCGCGGTCGATCGGTACGTGCGCGTCGAAGCGCTGGCGAAGCTGGGCCGGGTCTACGTGACCGCCGGACTGCCGAAGGGGGCGGAACGCTGCTTCCGCCAGGTGCTCGACGACGCCGAGCCCGAGTCGTACTACCGCCGCGTGGCCCGCTTCGGGCTCGAGCGGCTCTCCCGCTCGAGCGAGGTGCGTGAACGGCTCGAGCGCATAGATAGCATCGTGGAGCGCTTCGCGGCGCCCGACGACGACGAGGACTGAGCCCATGGAGAGCATCGAGCTGCGAGGCCTGACGCGCAAGTTCGGATCGATCACCGCTGTGGATCGCGTCGACCTGACCGTCCATACGGGCGAGATTTTCGGACTGCTCGGACCCAACGGAGCCGGTAAGTCCACGATGATCAAGATGATCGTGGGCCTGCTCCGCCCGACCGAGGGGACCGTGAAGGTCCTGGGATTGGACGTCGTCGAGAACCCGATGGAGGTGAAACGCCGGGTGGGCGTCCTTCCGGAAGAGTTGCACCTCTACGAGCGGCTGACCGGAGAGGAATACCTTCTCTTCACGGGCCGGATGTACGGGTTGGCAGAGGATGTCGTGCGGCGCCGCACCTCGCAGCTGCTCCACACGCTGGAGATGGCCGACGACAGCGGCCGCCTCATCATCGACTACTCCCAGGGGATGCGAAAGAAGGTGGCCCTGGCCGCGGCCATCATCCACAAGCCCGACGTCGTCTTCCTCGACGAGCCCTTCAACGGCGTCGACGTCGTCAGCTCCCGCTCCATCCGCAACATCTTGAACCACCTGGTGGGCAAGGGGATGACGGTCTTCTTCAGCTCCCACGTGATGGAGCTGGTCGAGAAGCTCTGCACCCGCGTGGCGATCCTCAAGAAGGGCCGCCTCGTCGCCAGCGGCACCATCGACGAGATCCGCGCCTCGCAGTCCATCGGCCAGGACAAGGACCTCGAGGAGATCTTCCTCCAGACCATTGGCGAGACGGCCGCCGAACAGGACCTCTCTTGGCTTGGTTGAACCGCATACTCTGGCTGAAGTGCCGCCTGACCGAGCGGGCCTACTCGCAGTCCCAGGGCACCGTCTGGGCCACGGCGGCGATGCTCGTGTTCAGCTTCACGGGGATGGCGACGTTTGCGCTCTACCTGGGAATGCAGCTGCTCACGCTTGGGGTGCGCCAGTCCCGGGAGCTGCTGCACATCACGCTGGCCGTCGCCTACGCGTTCTGGCTCACCTTTCCGCTGTTCGGGTACCGCGTCAACGAGAGCCTCGACGTCACTCGCCTCTTCCTCTATCCCCTCGGCGCGTTCCGTATCTTCCTCGGAAGCTTCGTAGGCAATCTGCTCGAGCTGGCGACCGTGCTGGTCTACCCCATCTTTTTCGCCGTGGCGGTGGCCCTGGCGCCGACCTGGCAGACGGTACCGGTGGCGCTGGCAGTGCTCGCCTGCTTCCTGCTGCACACCGTGGCAGCGAGTCAGCTGCTCCTCTCACTCCTTTTGAACCTGCTCAAGGACCGAAAGATGGGCGACTGGATGATGGTGCTGGTGCCGCTCCTGATCGCCTTCGGCGTCTGGGGGATCGAGTTCGGCATCTTCTTCAGCGGCGCGGCCGACGCGGTCCTGCGCCTGGAGATCAGCTCCTACGGCGTCTGGTTCCCATGCGGCGTTGCGGCGGAAGCGCTCGTGGCGCTGGCGCGGGGAGACTGGCCGGAGCTCTTCTATCAATCGTGCGTGCTTGCCGCAATCACGCTGCTGACCGTGCTGTTCGCCGGCCGCGCGGCGCAGTGGATGCTGACGCGCGGCGACGGCACCGGCGCCGGCAAGCAAGAGGCGCCCGGAGGTTCGCCGGCCGACTCCCGGCAATTTGCGTTGCTCTCGCGGCTCGTCAGCCATCGCGGCGTGGCGGCCGTCGCCCTCAAGGAGCTGAAGCTGCTGCTGCGCGAGCCGCAGTGCCGCCTCGTCCTGGTGCTCTTCGGCCTGCTGTTTGCCGGCGCTCTCGGTGCCGGTGTCTTCATCCTGCCCGAGCGCGATCGCGATCTGCTGATCCCCTCCGTCGCCTTCGCGGCGATCTTCTTTTTCGTCGGGCTCCTTTTCAACAGCTTCAGCCTCGAGCGAACGGGGCTACGGTTCCTCGTCACGGCACCGGTCGACCCGCTGGTGATGCTGGTCGGCAAGAACGTCGCCTACTGGGCCGTGATCAGCACGGTGTCCGCGGGCTCGGCAGTCGTCCTGGCGGTCGCCTTCGGAAGCCCCGTGAGACGTCTGGCCTTCGTGCTCCTCGGCGGCCAGGCGCTGCTCGTGGCGCACCTGGCCATCTGGAACATCGTCGCCGTGCTGTCTCCCTACCGGCTTCCCTCCAAGGGGCTGGTCCATCAGCACCGGATGACCTTCGGCCAGGTCCTCTGGATCAGCTTCGTCAACTCCATCGGTCTTTCGCTCGCCTGGCTCCTGACGCTCACGGGCTGGCTGCTGCTGTTTCCGTTGCTGCTCGACGGCGGGTGGACCGGTTTCGTCGAGGCGATCCCGGCGAGCATGGGCCTGGTGCTGGGCATCTACGCCCTGCTGACCGGGCTGGCCGCGATCCTGTTCAGCGTCCGCAGCGAGAAGGTGGTGGCGGCGGTCATCGACTAGCTCGAGCCCTCCGGTATGCCTGGATTTCCGTGTCCCCAGTGCGGGACCCCGATCGACACCTCTCGGCCAGGCGCCGACGGAGGCTTCGGCTGCGCCCGGTGCGGATTCTCGCTGACGCCGGTAGCTGAGGGTGAGGCCCCCCGAGCGGGCGGTCCGATGAACGAGGCCGTCCCGGGGGCGCCGGGGCCGGCCGCTGCGTTGCCGGAGGAGTGGAGCGTGCTGGGCGAGCTGGGGCGAGGGGGGATGGGGGTCGTCTATCGGGCGCGTCATCGGCTCACGGGACAGCTCGCGGCGGTCAAGGCCGTCGTGCTGGAACGGGCCGGCGACCCGGAGTACGGCAGGCGCTTCGCCCAGGAAGTGGCCGTGCTCACGAGGCTGGAACATCCCCGAGTCGTGCGCCTGTTGCAGGCCGGCATCCACGCAGGGCGGCCGTGGCTGGCGCTGGAGCTGGTGGAGGGGCCGACTCTGCGGGAGAGAATGGCTGCCGGTCCGATCTCGGCGGGCGAGGCCGCGCGGCTGGGCTCTCAGATCGCCGAGGCGCTCGAGTACACCCACGCGGCGGGCGTCGTGCACCGAGACCTCAAACCCGAAAACGTC
>JACQFU010000202.1 GCA_016199905.1 Candidatus Wallbacteria bacterium | reverse complement strand
GATCATCCTGGGCGAGATGCTCTCCATCCTGGCCGACGAGGGTGCCGGCCTGAAGGTGGAGAAGAAGTTCCCGCTTGGCGGCTCGCACATCTGCTTCGAGGCGATCAAGAAGGGCGAGATCGATCTCTATCCGGAATACACCGGCACGGCCCTGGCGGCAATCTTGAAGCTTCCGATCGTGCCGGACCGCAAGGCCGTTTACGACACCGTGAAGAAGGCTTTCGAGAGCCAGTACGACTTGACCGTGCTGAGGCCGATGGAGTTCAACAACACGTACACGCTGACGGTGACGGCCGCCCGGGCCAAGACGCTGGGCATCAAGAGCATCACCGAGCTGGTGCCGCACGCCCGCGACATGCTGCTGGGTTGCACGCACGAATTCGTCGAGCGTCCCGACGGGCTTCCCGGGTTGAAGCAGACCTACGGGATCGAGTTCCGCGAAGTGAAAGCGCTCGATCCCGGTCTGACCTACAAAGCGCTTGCGGAGGGGAAGATCGACGTCTGCGACGGTTACATGACGGACGGTCGCATCAAGGCCTACAACCTGCAGGTGCTCGACGACGACCGCCGCTTCTTCCCGCCCTACCAGGCCACCCCGATCGTGCGTTCCGATGTGGTGCGCAAGCACCCGGAGCTGGCGCGCGAGATCGACAAGCTCGGGGGGCTCGTGACGGACGAGGAGATGCGGGAGATGAACTATGCCGTCGACGACGGCGGCAAGACGGCGGCGGAGGTGGCGCGGGCGTACCTGGCCTCCAAGGGACTTGCGCGCCACCCGATTGCCGGAGCCGTGGTGTCATCCCGGAGCGGATTCTTGGCGTACATGTGGGACCGGCGCGGGTACCTGGCAGGTCTCACGGGCACGCACTTGCAGCTGACGGGAATCGCCGTCTTCCTGGCATCGCTGGTCGGTCTGCCGTTCGGTATCTTGCTCTCTCGGCGCCCCGAGCTGGCTCCGGCGTCCCTGATGGTGATCAACATCATCCAGACCATTCCCAGTCTGGCGTTGCTGGGGTTCATGATCCCGCTCTTGGGTATCGGCGCCGTTCCGGCGATTTTCGCGCTCTTCCTCTATGCGCTCTTGCCAATCGTGCGCAACACCTTCACCGGGATCCGGGGCGTCGATGCGGCGCTGCTCGAGGCGGCCCGTGGACTGGGGATGAAGGACTCTCAGATCCTCTACATGGTCGAGTTGCCCCTGGCGTTGCAGGTGATCATGGCAGGCATCCGGACCTCCACGGTCATCAACTCGGCACGGCAACGCTGGCCGCGCTGATCGGCGCCGGAGGGCTGGGAGAGCCGATCTTTCGCGGGATCGCGATGGTCGACAAGAATGTGATCCTCTCAGGCGCGGTGCCCGCGGCCCTGCTGGCAATTTCGGCCGATCTGCTTCTTGCCCGGGTCGAGAAGGCACTCTCGCCGCGGCGCCGGACGGGGAGCAGTCCGCGGGAGGAGGGGCCCTAGACGCTAGTCGTGCGCGTAGCGGGCCGAGACCGCCAGCGTGTGCGTGCTGGGGAACGAGAAGCTGACGTGGATGAGCTGCTGCTGACCCGGGAGCAGGTCGCCGAACTTCTGCGTCGACTCGATTTTGGTCTGCAACGCGCCGCGCATCTGGGGTCCCCGGGTGCTCAGCACCTCGAAGCGGGCGTTCTTGACGGTGTTGCCCAGGTTCGTCAGCGAGCCGTTCCAGATGAGGGTCGTCTGCTGGAAGGCGTTGGTGCGGCTGAGGCGAACACTCACCAGAACGTCGTCCTGAACGAAGGAGGTCTCCTCCGTGTTGCCGGAGCGCTCGGGCTGCTGGGGCGCCAGGCCGGGCCCCGTCGTGCCGCAGGCAGCCAGCGTCACTGCGAACAGGGCGAGCAGGCAGCCGAAGAGGGCCGATCGCGGAGTCATGGTTCGACATGACCATCGGGAGGAAACGCGCGCCGCAGAACCGCATCCGCAGGGGCAAGGAGACGCGCGGCGAGGCGCCCCGACCTTGCCTGAGCGGTGCCGGAGGGCCTCGGCGCGGCGTCGAAACATTCCGCTTTTGGGGCCGTAGTCAGACACGGAGGTAGTCTTGCGCCTCAAACTTGTCAGTCTCTGCTTGCTGATGCTTGCGGCTGGCCATGCGCTGGCCGGCGTTCCCGACTGGGCCAGGGATGCGATCGTCTACGAGGCTCTGGTCGATCGCTTCTGCGACGGCAATCCGGCAAACAACCACTCCGGCGAGGGGCCGCTGCCTCCGTCCCAAAATCCGGGATACCACCCCGCCGTGAATTTTCTGGGGGGCGATCTGGCCGGGGTTCGCAAGCAGCTGCCGTACCTGGCGGACCTGGGCGTGAACTGCCTGTGGCTCACGCCGGTCTTCCGTACGCCCTTCTACCACGGCTATCACGTGATGGACTACGACCAGATCGAGCCCCACTTCGGCGACGAGGCCGAACTCAAGCGGCTGGTCGACGAGGCCCACTCCCTGGGCATCCGAGTCTTGCTCGACTACGTGGCCAATCACGCCAGCGAGTACCACGTGGCCTTTCAGGACGCGCTCAAGGACCAGGGCAGCCGTTTCCACGACTGGTTCCTCTGGAAGTCCTGGCCTCGCGAGTACGAGCGCTTCTACTACTTCCCCGACCTGCCGCGCTGGAACCTGGGGAATGGCCAGGTGCGCGACATGCTGATGGGGTCGGCGGCTGCGTGGGTCCGGAAGCTCGGAATCGACGGCTACCGGTTGGATTTTGCTGCGGGCCCCGGGAAAGACTTCTGGCGGGAGTTCAGTTCGCGCATCGGCGCAGACAAGTTCCTGATCGGCGAGGTCTGGGAGGACGCGCCAACCAGCGGGAGCGGGGGCGACGTGCTGCACGGCTGCATGGACTTTCCGCGGCAGGCCGTATTCAAGCAGTTCTTCGCCCAGGGTTCCATCGACGTCGACAGCTTCGATCGCAGCATGAACGACCTGCGGCACATCTACGGTTCGATGGCGATGGGCAGCTTCCTGGGCAATCACGACCTGCCCCGCTTCCTGGGCCTGGCGGGCAACGACGCCTGGAAGCTCTACCTGGCTGCCATCGCCCAGCTGACCTTCGATGAGGTGCCGATCCTCTATTACGGTAACGAGGTCATCGATCGCACGGCCGCAGCGACCGGCGCCGCCGGGGCGTCGGGCAAGGTCAACGAGGAGGCCAGCGACCAGGAGACGCGCAGGATGATGCCCTGGGGCGACAGCCAGGACAGGGAGCTTCACGATCTCTTCCGCACGCTGATCCACCTGCGCCGGGAGTTGTCGCCGTTGCGCCGGGGCAGCACGACCACGGTCTGGCGCCATAACGACCTGGGCCAGTACGCCATCCTTCGAGCAGTCGGTGACGAACAGGTCCTGGTGGTCCTCAACAACAAGTCCGATGCCTCCGAGGCGCCCGTGCCCGCCCGAGACGGTGCCTGGCGCGACGTGCTCGGCAACAGGGTGCTCACGGCTGCCGGCGGCACCCTGAAGGTGCGGTTGCCGGGGCATTGGGGTGCCATCCTGATACCGGAGAGCGACCGCGCACGCGCGCTCGGGGCGAAGTCGGCGATCCCGACCGCGGCGCGGAAGGCTCTGCAGTACTCGAAGCTGGGCGACTGAGGAGAGCAGCCTCCGCCCCGCATCGTGTACCCTGACGGTCGTGCGCCTCCTTCTGGAGACCCCCGAACGGACCTGGTCGCTGGCTCCGGGGTTGAGCCTGATCGGCGCGGCTCCGGACTGCCACGTCCGGCTCGAAGGCGGTCCGCCCTACGCGGCGGCGATCGTCCGCTGGTTCCAGGCGAACACGCTCTATCCGATTGGCCAGCCGGCGCCGCTGCAGGTGAACGGACAGACTCAGGGGAGTCACGCGCTGCGCCATGGCGATCTGCTCACGGTCGACGGCCGAT
>JACQFU010000206.1 GCA_016199905.1 Candidatus Wallbacteria bacterium | reverse complement strand
AGGGGGTTCTGGGCCTTGCCCGCCTCGGGCCAGACCGAGTTCATGACGATCCAGTCGCTGTTCTTGACGGGATGGAACCCGGTGGCGGCGGCGAACTTGCCGTAGGTCTCCTCCAGGTGTTTCTCGACACGTTCCGAGCTGACGAAGACCGACCCGCGGAACAGCCCCTTGATCTCTCCGGGAGACTTGAAGTACAAGAATCCTTCAGTCCCTGCGGGGAAGAACCTCGCGACGTCGGAGAGGTCCTCGGCAGGTCCGGCCACGAGTTGGCCCCGAGTGAACATCGCTGCGGCGATGAGACAAAGCAGAATTACGCGCGACGCGAGTTGCATCGACTCCGTCCTTTCCATAAATGGTTGAAACGCCGTTCTTGGGAAGCCCGAACAGTCTAGTGCAGCCCGGCCCATGGCACAAGGGCGCGCGCTCCGGAGGCCAAGGAGGCAGGCGATGTCAGCGGACTTGACGTTTCACGGCGCGACGCGCACGGTCACGGGCTCGGCCTACGTGCTGGACACGGGCGCCGCCCGCGTGCTGGTCGACTGCGGCATGTACCAGGGTCCGAAGATGGAGGAACGCAACCGCCAGCCCTTCGCCTACGAGCCGGCGGGCCTATCCGCGGTCCTGCTGACGCACGCCCACATCGACCACAGCGGGCTGTTGCCGAGGCTGCTGCGCGACGGGTTTCGGGGACGCATCTATGCCCACGCCGCGACGGTCGACCTGTGCGCGGTGTTGCTGGCGGACTCCGCGCACATCCAGGAGATGACGCAGGAGTGGGCCAACCGCAAGCGCGCGCGCCGCGGTCTGGAACCGTTGCCGCCCATCTACACCGCTGCCGATGCGGCTGCAGTCCTGGAGCACCTGACGCCCGTGCAGTACGGGGAGAGCATCGACCTGCCCGGCGCCGGCGTTTCTGCGACCTTCCGCGATGCGGGGCATATCCTGGGCTCGGCGTTCATCGAGGTGGTCCACGGCCCGCACGAGCGCCGCGAGCGGGTCGTCTTCAGCGGGGACCTGGGAAACTCGCCGGTACCGATTCTCAACGATCCGCAACCGCTGGGAGAGGCCGACTACGTGTTGATCGAGTCGACCTACGGCCACCGGTTCCACGAGGACACGCGCGCCAAGGAGGACCTGCTCGCCGAGATCGTGACCTCGACGGTCCGGCGCGGCGGAAACCTGATCATCCCCAGCTTCAGCGTGGGGCGCACCCAGGAGCTGCTGTACACCCTCGACGGTCTCCAGCGAGCCGGGAAGCTACCGAGCGTGCCGATCTTCTTGGACAGCCCGATGTCGATCAGCGCCACCGAGGTCTTCCGCAAGCACCCGGAGTGCTACGACCAGGAGCTGCGGGCAAAGATCGAGCGGGGCGAGGACCCGCTGGCTCCAGCGAATCTGAGGATCACCCGATCTGCCGACGAGAGTCGTGCCATCAACGTCGCCGCCGGTTCCAGCGTCATCGTCAGCGCCAACGGGATGTGCACGGCCGGCCGCATCCTGCATCACCTCAAGCAGAACCTTTGGCGCCCGGAGTCGACGATCCTCTTCGTGGGATTCCAGGGGGAAGGCACGCTAGGACGGTCCATCAGGGACGGAGTGAAGAACGTGACGATCATGGGCGACCGAGTGTCTGTGCGAGCGCGAATCGAGTCGATCGGGGGGTTCAGCGCCCACGCCGACCAAGGCGGCTTGACGCGCTGGCTCTTCGCGGCGCCGCGGCGCCCCGAGCGCGTGTTCGTCGTTCACGGCGAGGTGAAGTCGGCATTCGGACTCAGTGACGCGATTGGGAAGAAATGGGCGGGAGCCGGTTACGTGCCGCAGTTTCGCCAGACGGTCAAGCTCGACGCTGCAAGCGTTCGGGCCCTGGAGCAAGCGCCGGCTGTCGCGGCCGCCGAGAAGGTGCGCGGCTACAAGGCCCACACCTCCGAGATGGAGCAACAGGCGCGAGCCCTGGAGGCCCAGCTCGCCGAGTTTCTTTCGGCTGCGCAGAAATGGGCCGCCGAGGAGCCCGACGCCGACAGCGCCGCGTCGGGTTCGCTGGCCGCGGTTCGCGACGTCCTGGGACGGGTTGGCCGGATGGCCTGCGAGAGCTCGACGGCTTGCAAGGACGTCCTGCGTCACGTCCCCGCGCTGCAAGGCAAGAAGCTCGAAGAGCAGCGCCTCGCCGACGACCCCGGGAAGCTCGGCGAGAGGCTCGTCGGGAAGTAGGCAGGAGGGAGGAGTTGGGGGCGCTCAGCTCCGGGTTCGCCGGCCATCCTGGCGGGCGAAGGAGCCCTCGGGTGCCGGTGTGGCCCACGCGAGTCTCTTCATGTTCGACGAACCGGCGAGTCCCCGCTACCCCTTCTTCAACTGCTGCCTTAGCAGGAAACGCGGCTGGAATCGGGTTTGCCGTGAAGAGGCGGTGGTTCTGTCGCCGGCTGACGGCTGGAGTTGGTGATATAGTCGATCACCATGAAAGTCGGGGATACCGTGCGATT
Organism: Candidatus Wallbacteria bacterium; assembly: GCA_016199905.1. Lineage (GTDB taxonomy): Bacteria > Muiribacteriota > UBA6191 > JACPRK01 > JACPRK01 > JACPRK01. The sequence continues at coordinate 15,503 of JACQFU010000206.1, read as the reverse complement.
CCGGGTTCGAGTCGTCGGTCAGTACCAACAAGCCGCGCCGTTGCGGGCAGCCCGCCTGCGTTTCTTCAGGGACCCGCCGCACGCTCGGAGCTGGCTCGGTGGCCGAATCCAGCCGGACGCGCCGGTAGCAGAGCCGAGGCGCCGGCGGCGACTGGAGGGCATCAGGACTTGAGAGACCCAGCAGAGGATCCGACTCCGTCGTGTCCGGTTTGGCAAACGATTCGCGAGGCGTTCGAGACGGCCTACAACAACGACGAGATCATGTTCCTGGCGGATCTCCTCGGCCTCAAGGTGCCGCCTCGCAAGGCGGAGCGCGTCCAACTGGTCTGCGAGGCCATACTCGGGACGGGGCTGGACGGTCCCAGGCTGGAGCGGCTCTGGGCCCGGCTCGACGACACTCAGCAGGCCGCAGTCAGCGAGACGCTCCACGGCAGCGCCGGCTTCTTCGACCGGGGCGCCTTCGCGGCCAAGTACGGCGCATTGCCGGTCTGGCAAGGCAAGGAGGACCGATGGGGCCGACCGACCGGTCCGTCGCTTCTGGCTCTGTTCCTGGTTCGAGGCGACAGGTACTCCGGCTCCAGAACGATACCGCGAGACCTGGCGACCCGATTGAAAGGCTTCGTTCCGTGTCCCCGCAAAGAGCAGCTCCAGACGCTCTCCGAACCGAGCTCGCCGGGTGAGGGGCCAGTCGTCCTTCGTGAGACCGAGAGGGCGGCACAGCAGGAGCTGTTCGGCGTGCTGCGGCTCGTGGACATGGGTCAGGTCCAGATCAGTCCGGCGACCTCGCGCCCCTCCGTCAAGGGTGTGGCTGCCATCGTCGAGAGGCTGGCCGGCGGAGACTTCTACGGGCCCGAGGACGAGCCGAAGAACAAGTACTCCCAGAGGATAGGGCCGATCCGGGCCTTCGCGTGGCCATTGCTGGTGCAAGCCGCCGGCCTCGCCAGGGCGAGCGGGACGCGCCTGGCCCTGACGCCGTCGGGCCGCAAGGCCCTCTCCCGGCCTGCGCCCGAGGTCCTGCGAGAGGTCTGGGACGCCTGGCTTCGCAATTCCTCATTTGATGAATTCAGTCGTGTCGATGCCATCAAGGGACAGAGCGACCGCAAGCGTCTGACCGCCGTCGCCGGTCGCCGCGCGGTCATCGACGGCGTTCTGCGGGGCTGCCCGCCGGCGCGTTGGATCGAGGTCGATGAGCTGTCGAGACACATGCAGGCATCCGGGGCGGTCTTCGAAGTGGCTCGAGACCTGGGGCGGCTTTACATCTCCGACGCTCACTACGGCTCGTTGAGTTACGCAGGCTTCGGCGGCTGGTCCATTTTGCAAGGCCGTTACCTGCTGGCGCTGCTCTTCGAGTACGCCGCGACCCTCGGCTTGGTGGACGTCGCCTACACGGGCCCGGCGGATGCCCGCGACGACTTCCGGGAGAACTGGGGAGTGGACGAACTGGAGTTCCTCAGCCGCTACGACGGACTCTCGTGCTTCCGGATCAATGCCCTGGGCGCCTTCGTGCTCGGACTTTCCGCAGGCTACGAGGCCGCCGCGCCATCGGACTCGAGCTCCGGCTTGCTGCGCGTGTTGCCGAACCTGGACGTGGTGACCTCGGGTCAGACGTTCGACCACGGCGACGAGGCCTTCCTCGCGGCCTTTTGAGCCCGCCGCTCCGAGAACGTCTTCGCGCTGGATCGTCGCCTGGCCCTGGCCGCGATCGACAAGGGACACGAACCCGAGGAGCTCCGCGCCTTCCTCTCGCGAAGCTGCGCTGGCGGGCTTCCCGACACGGCCCGAGTCTTTCTCGAGGACCTGGAACGGCGTGCGGGGATGCTCTCGGAAGCAGGTCACGCCTTGCTTATCGACTGCGCCGATCATGCCGTTGCTGCGCAGCTCGCCAACGACCGCAGAACCCGCGAACTGTGCCGCCTGTCAGGCGACGCGACGCTCGTGGTACCGTCTCAGTCGGAGCCGGCCTTCAAACGTGCCATGCGCGAGTTGGGCTATCCCGTGCGGCCGAGGAGAGCTGGCGGCCGTTGAGCCCGGGAGGGTTCTTTGTCGGAGTCCGAACAGCTTGCTGAACAGACCTGCGCGCGAGAGGCCGAGGCCGTCGAGCAGCACGGATGTGGCGTCTGGTCGGATCGCGTCTCGGGAGTCGCCCTGAGGCTGGGCATCGTCCGATACGACACCGAAGGCAGCTACAGGACCGATTCGAGCCGGGACACCAGCTTTCCCGAAAATGAGATCGAGGTCGTCGAGAAGGCCTGGCAGTCCTACTTGTGCCGCTCGCCGCTCGACAAGGAGCGGGCCCTGCTCGACGCCCTGGTGCGCAACACGGAGAACGAGTTCTTCAGGGGGCCGACCCTGCTGGAGCTGAAGCCCTTCGACTCCTTTGGCTGCGGCACGGGCCCCGCGTCCCGGATGGACCTGCCGAAGATCCGCCGGGGGGTGCTGGACCTACTCGCTGGCCTCGAGGCGAACGTCTGGTACGAGATGCGGGACTTCGTCGAGGTCGTGCATGCTCTGGCCCCGCAGCTCATCCTCGCCCCGGCTACCCGCGGGCCCGCCGTCGCCTCGGGACAGCGGCTGCGCGATTGGGAACGTGAGGCCAGGTTCGGTTCGAAGTCGAAGAAACCGCTTCCCAAGCCCGAGATCACTCCAGAGGACCTCTACGTCAACTTCCGGGAGTACGAGGCCAGGGAGGACGGTCGCGTCGAAAATCGACCCAGCTCCACTCCGCAATGCCCGACGCTTTCCGGCGAGTCGAAGGCCGCTACCTGGAGCGGTTCATGTGCGAGGTCCCTTATCTCGGCGGGCTGGCGGACCTGGCCCTTCGGCCTCCCCTCGACCATCACGGGCTGGACGTCGAGCCTCCGTTCGAGCGCCTCCGGGCCTTCCGCCTGGCACCGAGTTTTCTCCGAATCTGGCATGGAGACGTCGAGTTGAACCGCGTCAAAGAGCAAGGCCGCCGGCCGCGAGGAGACCGGTGGAACGGCCGGGACGCAAGGGCCAGTGCGCGTCCGCCTCGCGATGCAGGATCTAGTGGGCTTCCACTGCGAGGACGGGCGGCTTCTGGCAGCTTTGCACGAGGCGTTGTGCGGCGACGTGGAGTCGTGCTGGCTGCTCAACGAGAATTGCCTGGTCGTCGCGGCGACCGCGCAGTCCAAGGTGAGGGCCGCGTTGAAACGACTGGCCGATCGGTTCGAAGTCGAGAGCTGATGGCAGGGCTCGACGAAGCGCCGGGCGGTTCGCTACCGGAACTGCCGGACGAGGGCGGGCTTTCCGAGCGCCCGTTGATCGTGCAGAGCGACGGCACTCTTCTGCTGGAGGTTTCGAGCCCCGTGGCGGCTGCGGCGCGGGACGCGCTGTGCTGCTTCGCGCAGCTCGAGCGGTCGCCCGAATACATGCACACGTACAGGATCTCGGCACTATCCCTGTGGAACGCGGCCGCGGCCGGAGTGCCGTTGCCGTGGATTGAGCGCGTGCTGAAGCGCTTCAGCCGGTACCCCGTGCCGGAACTGGTCTCGAGAGACTTGCGAGAGCAATTCAGTCGTTTTGGCCGCACGAGGTTGAAACGCTGGGACGGGCGTTACCTGCTGCTCGAAGTGGAGGACCCGGCCGTGCGGCTCGAGCTAGAGCGGCTTCCGGAGTTGGCGCCGCTTTGGGCAGGAGAGGCCGGGGAGGGGCTGCTGGTGGCGGCCGAGGCGCGCGGCGCTCTGAAGAAGGCGCTGGTGCGCCACGGCTGGCCGGCGGAAGACCTGTGCGGATACTCTGCCGGAGAGCCGCTGGAGCTGAGGCTCCTCGAGACCACGCGCTCCGGAGAGCCTTTCAGCTTGCGGCAGTACCAGCGAGAGGCCGCGGCGGCCTTTCACGCGGGCGGCGGGCCCCGTGGCGGGGCCGGCGTCGTGGTACTGCCTTGCGGCGCCGGCAAGACCATCGTCGGGCTGGCCGCGATGGAGTGCGTGAAGATGTCGACGCTCATCCTCTCGACCAACACCGTCGCCGTCCATCAGTGGCGCGACGAGATCCTGGACCGGACCGGTCTCGACGCCACCCAGATCGGAGAGTACACGGGCCAGCGCAAGGAGGTGCGGCCCGTGACAATCGCCACCTATCAGATGTTGACGTATCGCGAGTCGCGGGAAGGACCCTTCGAGCACCTCGAGCTGCTGCGTCGCGCACAGTGGGGACTCATCATCTATGACGAGGTGCACATGCTGCCGGCGCCGGTCTTCCGCGCGACGGCGGAGATCCAGGTCCGAAGACGCCTCGGGTTGACGGCGACGCTGGTGCGGGAAGACGGCCGGGAGGACGATGTCTTTGCGTTGATCGGCCCCAAGCGCTACGAGGTGCCCTGGAAGGTTCTCGAGCACAAGGGCTACATTGCCCAGGCGACCTGCTGCGAGGTGCGCGTCGCCATGTCCGAGAGCCTGAGGATGGAACATGCGCTGGCCCCGCGGCGAGATCGGTTCCGGTTGGCCGCGGAGAACCCGAAGAAGGTGCATCTGGTCGAAGAGCTGATCGAGAACAACCCGGACGACCAGATCCTGGTCATCGGCCAGTACGTGGCCCAGCTCGAGGAGGTGGCCGGCCATCTGAAGCTGCCGCTCATCACCGGCAAGACCCCGACTCGAGAGCGCGAGCGCCTCTATGACGAGTTCCGCTCAGGCCGCTTGCGAGTGCTGGTGGTCTCGAAGGTGGCCAATTTCGCGATCGACCTTCCGGACGCCTCCCTGGCCATCCAGATCTCGGGAACGTTTGGGTCCCGCCAGGAGGAGGCCCAGAGGTTGGGTCGCATCCTGAGACCCAAGACACGAGCCGCGCGCTTCTACTCGATTGTCTCCCGCGACTCCGCGGAGCAGGAGTTCGCGGCCAAGCGCCAGCTCTTCCTGGTCGAACAAGGCTACCGGTATCGGATCGTGGACTGGGGGGCTTGAGCCTCCAAGGATGGGCTCAAGCGTGAGCCTGCGGCCAATCGGCCGGCCACTAGACAGGCCAAGGCCGGCCTCCAGAACAGGGCCTGGGAAAGCACTTGCTCGCGAGTTGCGGGTGGAAGCCCGACCGGAGTGCCCCCGCGAATTCGGACCCTGCCTGGTTCGAGGATGAACAACCTTCCCGCGAGCTCCTCTTCGGCGAGTCCCGTCAGCGTCAGACATATCGCCTCGTTGAGCGTGGACGCCAGCGTCTCGTTCGGGTAGCGGACCACCACGATTCCCGGATGTGAACCAACGGGGAACTGGAGCGTGTTTGCAAAATCCAGGTCTCCACTGATTAGCACCTGGCCGTGAGCCACCGCGTGGGCCGCGGTGATCACGTCAGAGCTGCCACGGAGGCCAACATCTCTAACCTCGACCGCGTCCAGGCCTGCCTTGCGCAGCATGGGCGCGAGAGAACGCGGCAGATCTTCATCTACGAGGAAGCAGGACACTAGGCGACAGCCCGCGTCAGATCATTGGCCAGCAGTTGGGCCGCGTAGCCAAGCGCGGCCAGCACATCCTCCCGGCTCAACTCGTACTCGACCATCACGGCATCGATTGTCATTCCGCCCGCGAGCTTGCCAATCACGAGTTCCACTGGCACTCGAGTGCCGAGAATGACCGGCCGCCCTGACCGGATCTCCGGGTCCACTGCAATCCGTGGAGCTATCTGGACCATCACGTGACTTGCCTGTTCACCTGCGTCGGATCGGAACGCCCTGCCGCGCCGAGCGGCTGAATCTGTCCGGCGAACGGCGCAGGGCCACTCGCACCGATGATGGTTGGACGCTTACCCGTGTGCAACGGGAATCAGTTTACTTGGTTTTCGGGCCAGACGCATCATCCTCGAAGCTACTCGGGAGCGTCCCCAAGAACTGGGAAGACGCATCACCACGTGAGTTCTGAGTAGGGCGGGCGTCCCTGCCCGCCAGTGTCGATGCGGCTTCCCAGGCGGGCACAGAGGCCCGCCCTACTTTCTTCCCATGATGCGGGGACGCACCCAGCTACTCAGATGGGTCGAGCTGTTGGCTCAGTGTAGCATCCACCGGCAACTCGGTCCGGGAGTGACCCCCCGGGCCGGCAGCTCGAAGCTCGCCGGGCCGGGGGGCCTATTCTCTCTTCGGCCGGTGGTCCGGCCGGGTTGGCTGGGCTGGAATCCCGTTGGCACGTGGCCCGTTCCCGTGAGGACGGGTCTACTGGCGATCGGAGATTGGCTCCGTGGCATTCCTGGACGCTAGCGACTCACACGAAACCCGATGTTGTTGTTGCGGTTGGTCGGGTTGTTGTTGTTGCGGTAGGCGGAACGCAGGTTGTCGGTATTGTTGTTCCACGAGCCGCCCCGGAGAACGCGTCGCTTACCCAACTCCATTGGACGGCCTGTCGGGCAAAGTCGACGTCGTGGCGCCGCGTCCGCGAATGCCAGACATTTCGTGGTGGAAGAGCTTCGAATCTATAGGCACCGCCTGCCGCACTGGCGGACCAGCGGAGCGACCTACTGCTTGACCTGGAGGCTCCGAAGCGGCCAGCGGGAGCTGAACCCCGATGAGCGGTCGAAGGTGACGGCAGCGCTGCGGCATTTCGACGATACGCGCTACCGCTGGCCGCCTTTGTGGTGATGGACGACCATGTTCATGTGGTGTTCAGTCCGAACTCGAGCTTTCGATTCGACAGGTTGGCCCAAAACGCGCCCGACCACAGCCCCTGGCTGCCGAGAAGGACGTTCCAGATCCGGCTGCGGTCCTCGATGCCCGAGAAGGCCGACCCGACGTCGGGACAAGGATCGCTCAGGTTCTCGAACGGTTGGATGCCGTGGATCAGGACGACCGGCTGCAGGTTGCCGATCGTGTCGGAACCATCGACGGGCGACAGGTCGACGAAGTCCTGACAGTTCGGCAGCCCGTCGAACCGCCGCACGACCCAGTAGTACGAATCGACGGCCGCGCCGCCGAGGGCATCGCCCACGTAGACCAGCTTGCCGTTCACCCAGCGGGCCGCCCGCAGGGTGCCGTCTCCGAAATCGACCAGCCGGTCGCCGGCCCAGTCGAGCGCCACGTCGGCGACGCGAAGAAGGCCCCGTTACGCCTCCGCCTGCGCGCTGCGAAGCTTCAATTGGTCCAGGGACAGGCGCGGCAGCGTGAGCACGTAGCAGTTGCCGCCATCGGGGGGCGTCTGCAAGAAGATGTCGCCGCCGTGGAGCTCGATGAGACGCGCGGCCACAGACAGGCCGAAGCTTCCGTGGCGGTTCGTCAGGTCGACGAACGGCTCGAATATGCGGTCCCGAAGCTCCGGCGGCACGGGCTCGCCGGTATCGTGTAGCGTCATCACCGCCCCCTGGTCTCCCTCCCTGTAACTGAGCGACACGGAGAGCCTGCCGCCCTGCGGCATCGCCCGCGCCGAATTGCGAAGCAGCTGGATGAACGCCTGCTGAAGCTGCGGGCCGTCCATCAGCTGTGGCTCCTCACGCTCGGTGCGGAGCTCGCGGCTCAGTTCGATCTTGGCCTCCTGCAAGGTCGGACCAAGCAGGTCGAGAGCCAGGGCGAGCTGCTCGGACAGTCGTGTGACCGCGAAGACCAGTGGCACGGGCCGGGCATAGGTCACGAACTGGCTGACCGCTTCGTCCAGCTCCTTGACCTTCGCCAAGATGACCGCCGTCCATTCCTTCAGCTTCCTCACGTCACCGCCGCGCGTGATGAGTTGCGTCAGGCTGTTGATGGCTGTCAGCGGAGTGCGAATGCGGTGCGCCAGCCCGGACGCGATGTGCATCACCAGCTCGTTCTTCTCGCGGTTGACCAGGAACAGCTGGAGTAGGTGCTTGTGGCGCAGCTGTTCGATCATCAGATTGAACGTCTTGGTCCACTCGCCCAGCTCGTTTCGATCCAGGGTCGTCAGCTGGCCGATCTCCTGGCCTTCCGCGATGAGTCGCATGGCCGTGATGAAGCGCTCAATGGGCCGCAGGATCAGCCGCGCCATGAACAATCCCAGGAAGCAGCTCAGAATGCCGACGACCGCCGCCACCTCGAGCAGGTCGACGTTCATCCTGAACAGGAAGGACTCCATCGTGGCCTTGCTGTAGATGGCCAGGACACCTCCTCCGTCGCGGGTGCGCATCGTCCAGCCAACGTAGTTCTCGCCGCCTGCGCCGGGGTAGAGCATCAGTGGCTCCGCGGCGCTCAGAACGCGCGGCCCCAGCGCGACTCCGGCCGGGACGACGCCCTGCAGCACCTGAGGGGGGGCAGAGGCGTCGGAGGAGAGGTAGACCAGTCCTTCGAGGCTCTCGTCGAGCCGGAAGGCGCTGAGACCTCGCCGGATCTGCTCGATGTTCCGGGGCGTGGGCGAGGTCTCCCAGGCTTGCAACCCCGCGGCCAGCGCGATCGACACGCGGGTCTGAAACGCGTCGGTGACGAGCTTGCGCACGACCCCCGTCGTCACGTAGCCGACGGAGACCATCGCGATGGCCACCATGGCGACGATGAAGAAGACGAACTTCCGCTCCAGGCTTCGGCTGAGGAAGTCACGAAGGAATTCCATGGCCCGGGCCACTCCCGTCAGTCTCATCCCCCGATATGACTTTCATGGCGACCACTCCGGGCCACCCGGGTCTGAGTGCAGGATCGCGCTTCGGCGGCACCGGGATCACCTGGGTTCAATGCTCGAACAGAGCCGAAATGGATGTCCCGTCATGGATGCGCTTGATCGCCTCGCCGAAGAGATGCGCGACAGACAGGACCTTGATCTTGGGGATGCGCTTATCGGGCCCCACCGGCACCGTATCGGTGATGACCAGCTCCTCGAGCTGACTGTCTCGGAACTTCTCGATGGCGTTGCCGCAGAGGATGCCGTGCGTCACGGCTCCATAGATCTTCTGCGCGCCATTTTCCTGTAAAGCCTTCACCACTCCCAGCATCGAGCCGCCGGTGCTCACCTCGTCGTCGAAGATGATCGCGTTATGCCCGCGGACATCGCCGATCAGGTGCAGCACCTCCGACGAGTCGTCGTTGCCGTGACGGCGCTTGTCGAGGATCGCCAGCGGCACGTTCAATCGCTTGGCGAAGTACCGCGTGCGCTTGGCGCTTCCGGCGTCGGGCGCAACGGCGACGACGTTCGCCAGGCCGAGCTCCTGAAAGTAGCCGCAGAGCACGGGCGCCGCCAGGAGCTGATCGACGGGGAACGCGAAGAACCCCTGGATCTGCTCGGCGTGCAAGTCCATCGTGATGACGCGGTCGGCGCCGGCCGTCTCCAGCAGGTCGGCCACCAGCTTGGCCGTGATGGAGATGCGGGGCTGGTCTTTCTTGTCCGATCGGCTATAGGCGAAGTAGGGCATCACGACGGTGATGCTCCTGGCCGAGGCTCGCATCAAGGCGTCCATGATGATGAACAGCTCCATCAGGCCGTGGTTGACGGGGGGGCAGGACGACTGGACGACGAAGCAATCGCAGAGCCGGACGTTCTCGCGGATCTTCACGAACGTGTTGTCGTTCTTGAAGCGCTGCACATCCATCTTCCCCAGTGGAAGATCGAGGTAGTCGCAGATGGCCTTCGCCAGATCCGGATGGGCCGAACCCGAGAAGATCTTCAGTCGGTTTCGCATCGGCCCCCATGTTAGCAGCCGATGGTGTGTCAAGCAATCCTCGGGGCCTGCCCCGTGGGCTGGCTACTCTTCTTCGGCCAGGGGCTCGCGGTCCTGGGAGAAGAGGCTCAGCACGATCCGGGAGCCGGCCTTCTGCAGAACGACGTTGCTCGGGTGGATCTCGGTGACGAGGGCGCCGTTGAGGGCATCGCCCACCCGGTAGATGCGCTCGTCGCCGGACTCCAGGTTGCGTACGAAGACCGAGCGGTCCCTGTCGTCGCGGCAGATGATGCCGAGGATCTTGTGCGTCTGCTTGAGCTCCTGCAGGCCGTAGGCGGGCGACACGGCGGCGCGGGGTTGGGCCGGCGGGACCGGACGGCCGGCAGGCGTGCCGTAGATCGCCAACCCCAGTCCCTGATCGCCGCTCGTCGGGGGATCGTCCAGGTAGGAGGCAAGCCCCTGCACGCCGATGACGACGAGATAGAGTGCCACGGCGGCATTGAGGAAGAGGCGAATTGTAGGCCTCCAGGGCACCCTTGCCCAGGCCGTCATGAACCATCCCACATTCCGATCTATCGGAGGCTGGGCCCGCGTTGGAAAGGCGCCGTTTCCGCAGATTTCAGCGCATGTCAGCCCCGTGACGGCCGCGGCCTGTTAGGATAGGGCACGCCAAGGGACGGGCTTCCGTCGTTGACAGTCCATGGGTCCCTTGTTATCATCGGCGGCCCGAAAGCCGCCTCCCAAGCCCCGTGGATACTACTATTGATGAAATAACCAAGCTCAAGTCCGGCACGCCCGCCGAGAAGATGGCCGTGCTGTCGACGCTTGCCAAGCAGCAGACGCCGGCCGCCATCGGCCTGCTCACGGACTGTCTCGCGGACCCGAAGTGGGTCGTGCGCAAGCACTCCTGCGAGTTGCTCATCGGTTTCGGTCCGAGGCTGATCGAGCACCTGGCGAAGGTGCTGGCCAGCGGCAACGAGGACCAGAAGTTCTGGGTCGTCAAAGCGCTCGTGGCGCTCGGCAAGGACTCTGTGCCGGTCCTGATCAAGGCGCTCAACAAGGGCAGCAAGTCGATGCGCATCCACGCAGCCTCCGCGCTGGGCGAGATCGGCGATGCCGTCGCCATCCCGTATCTGGTGGCTGGCCTGGGCGACGGCATCTGGCGCGTGCGCCGCAACTGTTACGAGGCGCTACTGCGCTACGGCGACAAAACGCTCGGCGACTTGCGGAAAGCGATCTTCAGCGAAAACGAGGACGTCGCCTTCTGGGCGGCCAAGTGCCTTGGCAAGCTCGGCGAGAAGAGCCGCGAGATCCTTCTCGAGGCGCTCAAGACAGGCTCCAACCAGCTCAAGTTCATCATCGCCGCGGCCCTGGGCGAGACGGGCGACACGCGCGTCATCAACATCCTCATCTCAAACTGCAAGGAGTCCTCCTGGATCGTGCAGAAGAGAAGCTCCGAGGCGCTCGCCGAGATCGGGGCCCTGGCCGTCCCGGCGATCTCGCAGGCCCTGGTGAAGGCGACCGAGCCCCAGAACTTCTGGCTGCTCTCGGCGCTGGCCCACATGGCCGACGCGGGTGTGGGGGCGCTCGAGAAGCTTCTGGTGGAGGAGGGAGAGAACTTTCGCTGGAACGTGAAGGAGTTGCTGGCCCGGATCGGCGAGCCGACGCTGCCGGTGCTCGAGCGGCTCACGCGCCATAAGGACAAGGAAGTTCGCTTCTTCGCCATCAACTGTCTGGGCGACTTGCCGGCTTCGGCCTCGACGGACGCAGCGCTCTTGCGCGGCCTGACGGACCAGGCCTGGTCGATCCGAAAAATCAGCGCCGACGCGCTCGTGAGCCGCGGGGCCGTGGTTCTCGACCGGCTGAACCTCGCGCTCGACACGGGCGACGAGGATCTGCGCTTCTGGGTGACCTACATCTTCCGGAAGATGGGCACGATGGGGCTGCAGTACCTCATCAAGGCGCTGGGCGATTCGAACAAAAACATCGCCTACTTCGCGGCCGGGGCGCTCGGGGACGTGAAGAACCCGCAAGTCGTGCACCCGCTCATCCGGGCGCTGTCCGACCCCTACTGGCCCGTCCGCAAGCAGGCATCCGAGAGCCTGCGAAAGCTGGCGGAGCTTTCCGTCCCGCAGCTCATCAACCACATCAACGACGAGGACGAGAACGTCCAGCATTGGGTGCTGAAGACGATCACCGCCATCGGCCCGGCGGGAACCGCGGACATCATCCGGTTGTTGAAAAAGGGCAACGAGGAGCAGCGCTTCTTCGCCGCGCGAGCCCTAGGCGTCATCAAGGACCCCGTCGCCGTCGAGGCGCTGGCGGAAGCGCTCTCCGACGGCAACGAGTGGGTGCGTCTCTACGCCGCGATCGCGCTGGGCGAGCAGGGCGACACGCGCGCCATCAGCCACCTCATCCGCTCGCTGGGCGAACCCAGTTTCAAGATGCACACGAACATCTCCGAGCTGTTCCACAAGTTCGGGGAGAAGGCGGTGCCTGAGCTGCTGCTGGCCCTGAAGAACGACAATCTCGCCGTCGTGAAAAACTCTCTCAAGATCCTCGGCAGCCTGCAAGCCCGCACCGCCCTGGACGAGATCAAGGCGTTCCTGGTGCACCAGAGCGAGGAGCTTCGAGTAACCGCGGCCGAGGCGCTCGCGTGCTTCAAGCAAGAGCCCGACACGGTCGAGGTGCTTTTCAAGCAGCTGGCTCGAACGACCTCCGAGCGGTCGCGGCTGAGGATCTTGCTGGCGGTCGGCGACGTGGGGCGTGAGGAGATCGTGCCGCCGCTGGTGGAGGTGCTGGAGATCAGCGGGAACCAGCGTGAGCGCGACACCGTGATGGGGCTGCTCGTGGGCATGGCCGAGCGCGCGATCCCGTCTCTGGTGAACCTGCTCGCCAACCCTCGCGTCACGGCGCGCAAGTCGTCCGCGGAGGTGCTGCTGCGCGTTGGCGAGCGAGTGCGCCCGTACGTGGAAGCGAGCCTCACGCGCGACGACCCGAACGTTCACTACTGGTGCTCGAAGATCCTGCGCGGGCTGGACGAGGCGAAGGTGGCAACCGCCCGGCCCGGCGAGGCTCCTCCTCAACCGGAGCGGAGCGAAGGCTGATGAGCGAGCGGGAAGCCCTTCTGACGCTGCTGGAGGCGAGCTACCGGCGCGGCGTCGACGTCCACGCCTTGATCGCGCACTTCGGCAGCGCTGGCGCCACTCTGGCGGCTACGCCCGAAGAGTGGATGAGCGTGGAACGGGTCGGTCCGGCAGGCGCCCTGGCGCTCGGCCAGTTGCGAGGCGCGTTCGACGCCGGCGCGCTGCTGGAGCGCATGCGAGCCGTGGGCGTGGAATTCCTGGCGATGGGCGAGAAGCGCTTCCCGGGGTTGCTCGGGGCGATCGATTTTCCGCCCCTGGGGCTCTGGGTCCGAGGGAAGGTCGACGCGCTGCACGCGCTCTGCATCTCGATCGTCGGGGCCCGCCGGGCGACGGCCTACGGCCTGTCGGTGGGGCGCGCGATGGCCCGCGAGCTGGCGGAGGCGGGCGCCTGTATCGTCAGCGGCCTGGCTCGGGGAATCGACTCGGCGGCACATATGGGAGCGCTGGAAGCCGAAGGCAGTCGGACGGTGGCCGTGCTGGGGACGGGGATAGACGTCTGCTATCCGCGGGAGAACCGAACGCTTCTGGAGCGTGTCGCCGCGCGCGGGTGCGCGGTCTCGGAGTTTCCGCCCGGGACGCCGCCGCACAAGCTCAATTTTCCGCGCCGAAACCGCATCCTGAGCGGTCTGTCTCAGGCCACCATCGTCGTAGAAGCGTCCGCGACGAGCGGCTCGCTCGGGACGGCTTTCCTGGCGCTGGATCAAGGCCGCGACGTGTTCGCCGTGCCGGGGGACGTAGGCAGGCCGCTCTCGGTGGGACCTCACCGGCTGTTGCAGCAAGGGGCGGCACCGCTGACTTGTGCGGCCGAGTTGGTGCGGCAGTATGGTCTCGAGTCTCCCGGCAGCCGTGTGGCTGCCGCGGAGCTGACTGCCCAGGAGGCGGCATTGCTCGAAATGCTGGAAGTGCGCGGCACGCACGCCGACTGGCTGGCCGAGAACGCGCCTGGCGTGCTGGGCGCAGCCGGAGACGCAGGTTGGCAGGAAGTCCTTGCCAGCCTGCTGGTGAAGGGCGCCGCGCGGCGCCTGGCGGGGAACCGGTACTGCCGCGGCGCGATGCGCCTCGGGGCCGGACCGGCGGCAACGGAATCGATCGAATCGTGAATGGGGCCCAGGCGGCAAGGACGCTCGAGCACGAGCGGGCCGTGCGCCGGGCCGACTGAAAGGGAAGTTTCTCACTCATGGCAAGTACAGTCGTCATCGTCGAGTCGCCGACCAAGGCGCGCACTCTCAAGAAGCTGCTGGGACGGGACTTCCACGTCCTGGCGTCCGTCGGCCACATCATCGACCTGCCCAAGAACAAGCTGGGCGTGGACGTGAACAAGGGGTTCGCTCCTCAGTACACGCACATCACCGGCAAGGAGAAGGTGATCCAGGAGCTGAAGGACGCCGCCGCCGGTGCCGACCAGGTCCTGCTGGCGACCGACCCGCACCGCGAGGGCGAGGCGATCAGCTGGCACCTTTGCACCCTGCTGGAGCTCGACGAGAAGTTGCCACTGCGCGTTCTCATCAACGAGTTCACGTTGGGGGTCGTGAAGGAGGCCGTGGCCAACCCCGTGTTGCTGGACATGGACAAGGTGAACTCGCAGCAGGCGCGGCGCATCCTGGACCGGCTGGTGGGTTATCAGATCAGCCCGCTGCTGTGGGATCGGCTCCAGAAGGGGCTCTCCGCGGGACGCGTCCAGTCCGTCGCGCTGAAGCTGATCTGCGACCGGCAGAAAGAGATCGACGCCTTCAAGCCGGAGGAGTACTGGTCGCTGGAGGCCCTGCTCGAGAAGACGGGCCATCCGGAGCAGCACCTGATTGCGGCGCTCAAGAAGAAGGACGGGGCGGACTTCGAAGTGAAGGACCAGGCCACGATGGACGCGGTCGTCGCCGAAGTCAGTCAACAGAGCTTTCGAGTCCTTTCAGTCGAGAAGTCGCAAAAGAGCCAGAAGCCGGCGCCTCCGTTCATCACGAGCACGCTGCAGCAGGCGGCTTCGCAGCTTTACAACTTCCCCGCGAAGAAGACGATGCGGATCGCGCAGGAGCTGTACGAAGGCATCGATCTGGGCGACCGGGGCACGCAGGGTCTCATCACGTACATGAGGACGGACAGCACGCGCGTGAGCGAGAAGGCGCAGGAGGAAATACGCACGGTGCTGAAAGGGCGCTTCGGCGACGCCTTCGTGCCCGATGCGCCTCCGGTCTACAAGTCGGGCAAGGGCAAGGTTCAAGACGCTCACGAGGCGATCCGGCCGGCCGATCCGACGCTCACGCCGGACGTGGCCAAGCCGTTCCTGACGCCGGAGCAGACCAAGCTTTACGGTCTGGTCTGGGTGAGGTTCGCGGCCAGCCAGATGAAGCCCGCCGTCTATCACCAGACGCGCATCGACATCGAGGCGGGGCCGTACACGTTCAGAGCCAACGGGCGCCAGGAGCACTTCGCGGGGTTCCTGGAAGTGCAGCGGGCGTTCGGCGTCGGCGCCAAGAAAGCGGCCAACGAAGACCTACCGCCGTTGCACCAGGGCGACGCGCTGGCGCAAAAAGAGCTCAAACCCGAGCAGCACTTCACGGAGCCGCCGCCGAAGTTCACCGAGGCTTCGCTGGTGAAGACCCTGGAGGAGAACGGGATCGGCCGTCCGAGCACCTACGCCACGATCATCTCGACCTTGCTCGACCGCAAGTACGTGGAGCGCGACCAGAAGGCGATGAAGCCGACGGAGCTCGGCAAGCTGGTGGACGAGCTTCTCGAGAGCAACTTCAACCGCATCGTCGACGTGGGTTTCACCGCGGGGATGGAAGAGCAGCTCGATGACGTGGAGTCCGGCAAGCACAAGTGGCAGGACGTGCT
>JACQFU010000205.1 GCA_016199905.1 Candidatus Wallbacteria bacterium | reverse complement strand
TGGGCTTCGGCGCTTGGCCAGACCGTTGACCTCTGTCACAGCTCCATCGGCGATGAGCTCTACGAACGGCTCCGCCTCTGGGCACTCGAGGGTTCGAACCCAATCGACGAACCGAGTCCACGAGCCCAGGCAGGCCTCTCGCTCCACCGGGCGGCGCTCCGCCCGAACCCGTCGGACGCAATGCGACCTGATTGAGGAGTCCGAACCATGCTCAACCTCTCGTTACTACTGCCCGAGATAGGCGACAGCGAGACCCGCTGTTTGACGATTGTCGAGGGCGGAAGGCTGCCTCCGGACCAGTACCTTCTCGTAGAGTTCTATTGCGTCGAGCGGGATTGTGACTGTCGCCGCGTGATTCTGGGCGTTCGGTCCGCGACGAGCGGGAAACACGTCTACGGCCTCGCCACAAGCGTCATCGCTTTCGCCGAGGGAGGATCATTGCCAGGGGCAGTAACAGCGCCAGCAGATCCAGCCCGGGTGCCGCGGATCGGCTGGCCGCGAACGCGCAGCCCAGACCACCGGAGTCGGCGGGCGTCCCGTTCGCCGTGGGAGGGGCGGCGCCGGACGACTGGACGACTCGGAAAAAGAGGGGAAGGCTGCGGTCTCCGGGCGGCACCTGATCGATCGTCAGCTCGAACTCGTAGGTTTGGGACTGGCTGGAGCTTCCGAGGTCAGGAGCTGCGAAGGTCGTGGCGATGGCGAACGGATTGGCAAAGGTCCCGGCCGGACCCGCGATCTGCCTCCAGGAGTAGGTCAGAACGGCCAGTCCGAGCGAACGAACAATCCTGGAAGCCGTGCCGTCGAGGGTGATGGTCCGCTGCTGCAACGCTCCCGAGAACGGGATAGTCGCCGGCGACACCGAGCCCGCGACCTCCGGGACCGCATTCTGGGGCGTGTCCACGATGACCCGGATGATGCGCGAGAGCTGAACCCTGTCGACTCCTCCAAGCGCGTTGGGGACGACGTCCGTAACCGAGCAACCGAACACGTATACGCGGGAGGTCGTCGGCGAGAACGAAGTCCGCGATTGCAAGGAAACCGTGCCTCTCTCCCCCGTCGTGCTCAGCAAAACGGTCGGGCCCGCGAGCTGGGTCCATTCGAAGCTCTCGGTGCGGCCGGGAGTCTGGGTCACTCGGGTCAGGGCAGCCACCAGCGTCACGGTTGTCGGTAGGGTCACCCGGAGCGAGTGGACGTTTCGGGCGATCCCGAGACCTCCCACGTCCTGGCCCGTGTCGGCCGTCGTCGTGGCGGTCGCGGTCAGCGAAAGCGCCGGTCTGGCCGTTGCAGCTTGACCTACGGCGATCGGGATGACGCGGGTGCCCACTGCACCCTGGGGATCGACGACCGTGAGCTGGAACGTGTGAATGCCGATCGAAGTTGGTACGAACGAGACTGTCGGGACCGTCGTAGAGGGCTGCAGAGCGTCGGCCGGTCCGGAGATCTGCCGCCAGGCATAGCTCAGCCGGCCGCGATCGGCACCGTCCGAGTCGGTCGACAACCTGCCGTCCAGCACGAGCCGCTTGCCCGTCGGGAAGGAGGGAAGCTCGTCGAAGAAATTGAAGGTCGACAGTGAGGCAAGGTCCTGGACCTGGATCGTCGCCGTGGGCGGCGTGTTCGTCGTGCCGATTACCTCCAGGGCGACCTCGGCGGGCAGACTGTCATAGAACCCGTTGTTCACCACGAGTCGGAATCTGTAGCTTCCCGGCACTGGGGGAGTGAAGGTCGGTGCCACGGAGGATGCATTGCTTAGCGAGACCGCGCCGCCGCCCGCGGGGACGGAGACCACCGTCCACTTGTAGCCGAGAGGCAGCCCGCGGGAGTCGTTGCTCTCGTGGCCGTCCAGCCGGACGAAGCTGCGCAGGTTTCGAGGGCGGCCGGAGGCGTCCACGGCGGGCCGGACCGTGGCGTCGGGGAACTGTCCCTGTCCGAGGGCTAGACCGGAGGCGTCCGTGCCTGCACGGTAGGTCCGGTCCAGGCCGGCTTCGGCTCTCGGCAAGAGCGATATCGGATCCATCGCGACCAGGTGGACCGAGGCAGAGCTCGAGCCCGAGGCGTTGAAGACACGCAACCTCAGCTCGTAGGCACCCGCGGCAGCCAACGGGACGCCGGGACGTCCGGAGAGCCGGGCGTTGGTGAACGTCACAATCGGATTCGCTGCAGCCGTCGAGTCGAATTGCGCCAGCGTGGTGGCTCTGGTGGCCCCCGCCGCAAGATCGGGCGCGGCCACGACGGACCACTCGTATGAGATGGGTTGACCGTTCGGGTCGCTGGATCGGCTGCCGTCCAGGCGCACCGACTGCGTCGTGCCGGCGCCGATGCCGGCCGAGCCGTTTCCCAGGTAGAGCTGGAGGTCCGGTCCGACGACGGACACCGGCGGGACGTCGAGGATCGTCACGACCACGGTGGCGCTGCCGGCCAGCAAGGAGCGATCGACGACGCTCAGGGCGAACTTGTACGCGCCGGGCAGCGTGGCCAAGTAAGCCGTCGTCGGCAGGCTCGAAGTGAACGAGGCCGCCCCGGCGGGCTGGTTGAGCAGCGTCCAGACGTACGTGAGAGGCTGACGCTGGGGATCGATCGAGAGCGACCCGTCGAGCTCGATAAGCTGCGGCCCGCCGACCGTCGACTGCACCTGGATGCGGGCCGTGGGCGGGCTGCTGCCCGCGCTCGAAGGCGCCACCGCGAAGGCGGTTTCGGTTGGAGCGGAGTCGGCCGTGCCGTCGTTGACGATCAGGCGTACGCGGTAGTCTCCGGCGGCCGACGGCACAAAGGAGGTCGTCCCGGCCGCGGCCGAGTCGTTGGGAACGAAGGCGGCGTCGGCGGGTCCGGAGACAAGGCTCCAGGAGTAGGTCAGCGTATCCTCGACGTTCGGATCGCTCGAAGCCCGGCCGTCGAGCGTGAGCACGGCTCCGATTTGTGTGCCCGACACTGTGCCGATCGAGGCCGAGGGAGGCGAATTGGCCACCAGCACGCTCCGGGTCGCACGTGCGGATGTGTCGTACGGATCGCTGACGACGAGACCGACGGTGTAGGTTCCCTTCCGATCCACCCGTATCCTCGTGGCCGGAGTTGCGACGGCTCCGTTGCGAGAGAAGCCGGAGGAGGTGACCTGGCTCGAGGCCGGCTTGTCGACGATCGACCACGTGTAAGTGAGTGGGTCGCCCTCCGATACGCCCTGCTGAGGGCCGTCGTAGGAGCCGCTGCCGTCGAACGCAACGGCCGAGGTCACGAGGGCGTTCACCGGCGCCGTGACGACCGCAGTCGGGCTGTTGTTCCTGACGAGCACGGAGCTGAAGCCCGCCGACGAATGGACGGATCCATCGACTGAATCACTCCACTGGATGGTTGCAGTCAACAGACTCGAGCCCACCACGGAGCGGAGGTCCGCGACGAGATCGAAACCGTAACTGGCTGTCGCGCCACCAGTCAGCGATGCCGACGCGGCGCCGGCCGTGGTCACGGCAAGGCCGGGCGCGCTGGCGGCGAGCCTCACGCTGACGCCGCCAGCCGTCGCCTGGCCCGAGTTTGCCACGGGCACGAAGACCCGCACGGACTGGCCTCGGAACATCGACGACGGCGCGACGATCGGAGCCGCGTTCAGGCTGGACCCGATTAGCACCAATACCCATGAAGTAAGCCGCCTTCCTGCTGGGTAACCGCGAGGATTTGACCTGAAGGCTGGCGGCAAAGTCGACGACTTTGCCCCGATGATGGCGACGCTTGGCTCCGAAATTGGTCATCTTGACCTTGACGACGCGGGGGTTCCATCGTTT
>JACQFU010000204.1 GCA_016199905.1 Candidatus Wallbacteria bacterium | reverse complement strand
GAAGACGCCAAAGTAGATCGCCGCCATCACGACGTGAGAGACCGCGTAGCCGATCGGCAGACCGGCGGCCGTCAGCCCGATATAGGCGGGCCGCAGCAGGCCGGGCGCGAGGACAGCGAGTAGGGCCGCGATCGCGCCGAGCGCCAACAGGGCCGCCGCGACGGTCCAGGACGCCTGCGCCCCCAGGGCGATGCCGAACGCTTTGTGGCGGAACCCGATGAGCACGCCAAGGCAGGCCAGCAGCGCGGCCGCGATGAAGCCGAAGTCGCGCAGCTGCCGGCCCTCGGGACTCCAGTTGATTTCGAGGAGCGCCATGGGACCCATCAATCCAGATCGAACTGCGCCAGGTAGCTGTCGATCTCGTGTTGTTTGGCTTTGGGCTGATCTTCCTTGCGGAGGACGAAGTCTTCGAGCACGAGCACGTCCATGTTGGTCGCCATGAAGCACCTGTAGGCGTGCTCGGGAGTGCAAACGATCGGCTCGCTGCGGACGTTGAAGCTGGTGTTGATGACGACGGGTACGCCGGTCTTGCTCTCGAAGCGGCGGAGCAGCCGATAGACTCGGCCGTGCCGGTCGGGGTCCACCGTCTGGATGCGCGAGGAGTAGTCGACGTGGGTGACCGCCGGCACCTGAGAGCGAACGACCTTGAGCAGTCGATCGACTCCCTTCATCTCTCCACTCTCTGCGGTGTTGGGCAGCCGCTTGTCGGGATGCACGCCGGCGACGAGCAGCATGTAGGCGCTGTCCTGCCCGGGGCGCATCTCGAACCATTCGTGCACGCGCTCTCGCAAGACCAGGGGGGCGAACGGGCGGAAGGACTCGCGGAACTTGATCTTCAGGTTCATCACCGACTGCATCCGGGTCGAGCGAGCGTCGCCCAGGATGGAGCGGCTTCCCAGCGCCCTGGGGCCGAACTCCATCCGACCGTGCAGGTGGCCGATTACCTTCTCGGATGCGATCTGGTCGGCGATGTGATCGAGCAGCGCGGGCTCCTCGTCGAACTTGCGGTAACGGGCGCCGACACCGTCCAGGAAGCCCTGGATTTCGTCGTTGGTGTACCGCGGTCCCAGCAGCGAGCCGTGCTGGCGATCGTGAACGCCGTCGACCTGGCGCGGCTTGCCCAGGAGCTGGTGCCAGACGAGCAGGGCCGCGCCCAGCGCTCCTCCCGCATCGCCGGCCGCGGGCTGGATCCAGATGTCGTCGAAGACCCCTTCGGAGAGGATCTTGCCGCCGGCGACGCAGTTGAGGGCCACGCCCCCCGCCATGACGAGGTTCTTCATCTTCGTGCGGCGCGACAGCTCCTTGGCGCAGCGGAGCATGACCTCCTCGGTGACGGCCTGGATCGAGGCGGCGATGTCCATCTCGCGCTGGGTGAGCGGCGCTTCGGGCGCGCGCGGCGGACCCTCGAAGAGCTGGTCCATGCGGGGCGACGTCATGGTCAGGCCATGGCAGAAGGCGAAGTAGGACATGTCCATCGCCAGCGAGCCGTCGGGCTTCAGGTCGATCAGCTTCTCCAGGATCGCGTCCTTGAATCGGGGTTCCCCGTAGGGAGCCAGCCCCATGAGCTTGTACTCGCCGGAGTTCACCTTGAATCCGGTGAAGGTCGTGAACGCCGAGTAGAGCAGTCCCACCGAGTGGGGAAACCGCATCTCGTGGGTGAGCTCGAGCTTGTTGCCGCGGCCGATTCCCTGGCTGGCCGTGGCCCATTCGCCCACGCCGTCGAGGGTCAGGATGGCAGCTTCCTCGAAGGGGGAGGGGTAGAACGCGCTGGCGGCGTGTGATTCGTGGTGCTCTGCAAAAATGTATCGGCCTCGGTACTGTTGGAGCAGGCCTCGGTCCATTTCGCGCGGCAGGTGCAGCTTCTGGCGCAACCACAGCGGCATCGCCTTCAGGAAAGAGCGAAAGCCAAGAGGGGCGTAGGAGAGGTAGGTCTCCAGAAGCCGCTCGAACTTCAGCAGCGGCTTGTCGTAGAAGGCCACGTGATCCAGCTCCGCGGCGGTGATGCCCGCTTCCTTCAGGCAGTAGTCGACCGCGTTCTGGGGAAACCGGTGATCGTGCTTCTTGCGCGTGAAGCGCTCCTCCTGCGCTGCCGCGACGATGTCGCCGTCGCGAACCAGGCAGGCCGCACTGTCGTGATAGAAGGCCGAGATTCCCAGGATGTTCATGAAGGCCTCGCTCCCCGGGCGGTCGACCCGCGAGCTGAAGAAGCCATTCTAGCGGGAAGGGCTCGACAAGACAACGGGTGGCGACGTCAGGGCAGGGACACGCGGGGGCAGGAGGGGAATCGATGAGACGACTTGAAATCTCCAATCCGGCACTCCTCCGTCGCCCGCCCCCTCCTATTTCGCGTAGAGCCCCTTCGCCTCGACGTACCGGGCGACGCGTTCGGGCACGTCCCCCTCGCGGCGATCGCGGAACAGCCGGCTGCTCGCCGGACAAGCCAGGCCGTCGACCACCACGATGCGCGAGCGGTCCAGCGCCGACAGGTTTGGGTTCTCGAGCCGGAAGCCGGGGCGGCTGAAGGCGACGACCTTCGCCAGCCGCAGAATGTCGCGATAGCGAAACCACTGGTGGATCTGCTCGAGCGAATCCGCGCCGATGAGGAAGTGCAGCTCGGTCTGGGGGCCAAGCCGCCTTCCCAGTTCCTCCAGCATCGGCGCCGTGTAGCTCTTCTGGCCGAGGGAGGCCTCGACGTCGCTCACGCTCATCCCGCGTTGGTTTTCCACGAGCAGCCGCACCATCGCCAATCGATCCTCGAAGCTGGCCGTGGCTTCGGCCTTGTGGCTGGGGGCGAGCACGGGAACGAAGACGACCTCGCAGAGCCCGAGCGCGTCCAGCGCCTCCTTGGCCATCAGCAGATGCCCTTCGTGCGGCGGATCGAACGTGCCGCCCAGGACGCCTATGCGGCGGGACGCAGCCACCCCATCACAACCCCGGCACGTAGTCGAACTCCAGCTCGCCTATTCGGACGGCGTCGCCCTCTTGCGCGCCGGCGTCCTCCAGCAGCTTGTCCAGGCCCAGCTTGTAGAGCTGGCTCTGTAGGTGGCGCAGGGCGTTCTCGTTTTCGAGGTAGGTGCGCGCCACGAGCTTTTCGAGCTTGGTCCCTCGCGCGACGTAGATCCCCTCGGAAGCGCGTTCGACTCCGAGCGGCACGATGGGCTTTTCCATCGCCCTGGGATTGGGCGTGTCGCTCTCCGGCGGCACTGGGACCGGCAGAGTAGGCAAGGTCTGCGCGAGCGTCGTCATCAGCTCGGCGACGCCTTCGCCCGTGACGCCTGAGATCGGGAAGACTTTGACCTTGACGGCCCTCTTGAGTCGTTTGAGATTGGCCGCCGATGTCCCGACGTCCATCTTGTTGGCCGCCACGACCTGGGGTTTGTCGGCCAGGAAGG
>JACQFU010000210.1 GCA_016199905.1 Candidatus Wallbacteria bacterium | reverse complement strand
GGATCGAGGCCAGAGCGGGCCTTCGCCCCAGCTCTTGCAACACCTGAAACCCATCCATATTCGGCATCTGCACGTCGAGGAGGATGGCGTCCACAGCCTCTCTGGTCGCGACGTCCAGCGCCTCTTGGCCCGACGCGGCAGTGAGGACTCGATAGCCGTCCAGTTCCAGCAAGCAGGCGACGGTTTCGAGAACCGACAATTCGTCGTCCACGAGCAAGAGCGTGCCGGCCACCGCTAGGTTCGGTTTCGTCTCCGGCGGTATTCCCATTCCTTCTTGGTCCACCTCCAACTTAGCAGATCTCGCCAAGCTGCGCATTCTCTTCCGGTCCACTTGTGCGTTGCGCCTGGCGCTCGGAGCTGGTACAACGTTCCCGAGAAGGGAGCCCTCGATGAAGCTTGCGCAGGTGCTACAACCGGATCGCGTGTGGCGGCTGTCGCTGCAGACCGCGGCAGGGCCGCTGGCATTGGACGTCAAGCTCGTGGCGGCCAAGCAGCGCAAGACCACCGAGGGGCGGCTGCGAAAGCAGATGACGCAGAAGAGTCATCTGCCTAACGCGCGTTTCTTCGAGGTTGACGACGAAGCCGAGCTGCTCACGTTCTGGCAGGAAGGCAAAGGCGTCACTCTCGAGCTGGCCGCCTACGTTCCCTACGGAGCCATCCTGGGCCTGGAACCGCTGGACTAGCGAAGCGCATCGGACGCGCTTCTCCATTCGTAGTTTCAGCGCGTTTCAGCGCCGTTTCAGTGCGCGGCGTGACAGACTTCAGGGCGCCTGAGGCTTCTTGCTCCGGGCGTCCTCATAGGCGCCCATCGCGGCGGCTGCCTTCTCGCGATCGCCCGACTTCAAGCTGTCCACGAGGTTTCGATAGGCCGACTTGGTGTCCGTCGGCGCGGCCGGGTAGCCCCCGCCCTGGCCTGCATTGTTTGTGTAGTAGAGAGGACCGGTCTCCATCGAATGCACAAGTCCGTACGTCTGGTTGAGCGCTTCGCCCACGGCCTGCGCCTCCGCCTGCAGTTGCCCGCGCTGCTGGCGAGAGTAGAACGGCGTCGTGTTCAGCCGCCGCTGCACCTCGTTGTAGAGCTGCTGGTAAGAGGACTGAGTCTTCTGAAGGGCCACCATCGTGCTGCCGGCGTCCCGACTGCTGAGCGCCCCCGAGCGGATGCGGCTGCCGAGCGCCTGGAGGTTCTGCGCCTCCTGTTGGGCGGCTCGCTGGATCCACTGTTGCTCGTTGTCGTAGTAACCTCCGCCGGAACCTGCCAGAGCGGCGTATCGAAGCCTCACGTAGCGGTCGAGAGACGTGTTGTACTGGCTGACCAGCGTCGAGACGACCTGGCCGCCGCCTGTCACGGAGTCGCCGTACATCTGCCCGTTGCTCGCCTTCGAAACCGTGGCCCGAACGGCCGCGGCGTCGCTTGGGTAGCTCCGGATGAACGCGTCGAGCAGCGCCTGAATACTGGCGGGATGGTAATTCACCATGATGACGCCCAATTTCTGCATGAAGTTCTGAATGCCGCTCTTGGCCGCCAGCATGTAAAGCGTGCTCGCGACCCATCCCTCCGTGGCCTGCAGCTCCTGCGCGTTCTTGAAGGTGCCGTCGGGTCGATAGCCATAAAGGTTGTTTGTGATGGAGTTCGCCGGGTCGTTGGCGATCGTGAGCCGGTTGGTCATGTACGCGCCCATGAACTCGGCATAGCCCTCGATGATCGACAGGCAGCAATCCGTGCGGCTGCCTCCGGAGTGGCTCTGGTGGATGTAGGGGCTCTCGCAGAGGGCCGCGGACCCGTAGGCCTTCGACATGATTCCGTGGCCGGTCTCATGGACCAAGGTCTGCTCCAGAAGCGCCGTGTCGCCGCCGGTGACCTCGGAGCTGCCGAGCGGCAGTACCACGCGCGGGCTGGCGATCCGGTAGGCCGCGCCGCCGTTGGCATCACGCAGACTGAAGCTGCCCTTCCAGTCGTTGTAGATCCCGCTGCCGCCTTCCTTCACTTCGACGTAGATGGGCTCCGATCCCAGCAGCGAGTTGGCCGTTTGACGGTCGGCGTCGCTCAGGCCGTAGCGGCCTGCCTGCTGCAGGATGGACTGGTTCTTCAGCTGCTGGATGTAGCCGTAGTAGTTGGCCGTTCGCTCCAGCGCGGCGCTTTGCGAGGCGACCTGGAAGACCCGTTCGGCGCCGTAGTCGTTGCTGGTGGCGACGCGAAAGGCGGGCGTGCCGTCGCCGTTGGTCCCGGTCTTCACCATGAAGACGACGTTGCTGTTCTGCAGGAGATAGGCCTGCGCCTGCGACGGCATCGTCGCCAAAGCCGCGACGAGCAACGAGAGGAGCATTCTCTTCACATTCATGATGGGCTCCAGGGGCCTGGCCATATGCGCAAGTATGGGCCGTACAGGCGACGACCGCAATCCCTACTACGGTTGGCCGGGGCGGAAAGATGCGTGAAGGCGGATCTTGTCCCGGCGCCCCTTGGCGGAGACAATGGCATCCGGGTGACGAGTCATGGTGCTTTTCGAACCTGAAGAACAGCGAGTCCTGCTGCTAGCCTTGGGCCTTTTCCTGGCCGCCAGCGGCGCGCAGCTCTTCTCGCACGCCGACCACCGGGCGGCCGCGGCTCCCAAGGAAGCCCCGGCAAGCGCATCCCCTACGAGTGCTCCGGAGGACCGGCTCGATCCCAATTCGGCACCTCCGGAAGACCTGTCTCGCCTGCCGGGCATGACTTCCACGCTCCTTGCGGCCGTGGTCAAGTATCGCGCGGAACGCATTTTCCTGACACCGGCAGACCTGGCGTCGCTTCCGGGCGTGGCTGCCCACGATGTGGACGCGGTCGCCGGCAAGCTCGCTTTTCCCGGCGAAAACGCCCTGCGGCCGCGGCCCGGTGGTGGCCGGCTCGACATCAACGAGGCCTCTGAGGAGGACCTGCAGAAGCTCCCCGGGATCGGGACTGCCACTGCGCGGGCCATCGTGGAGCGCCGGACCCGGCGGCGATTCGGCGATCTCGAGGAGCTGCTTGCTCTACCCGGTATCGGGCCCCAGAAGCTCGAGCGACTGCAACCGGTGTTGCGCGCGGGCTCGGGAGGGGGGCGCTGATGCACCACTCCCTCGTCGCCATCGCCGTGGCTGCCATCGCCGGGATGAGTCTCGACGGGTCAGTCGGGTTGTCGGCCACGGCCGTGTGGTGGTGGCTGGCGGCGGCATTGTCGGCGGCCACCGGCGCCCACCTGGGCCGCCGCAGCCGGGAGGCGACAGTTCTGCTCTTGGTGGCGGCGGGCCTGGCGGGGTTGCTGCGCTCCCAACTGTCGGACCCGTTGCTGGATCGCCGTCACTACGCCAACGCCGCCCAGCCCCTCTTGCCCCCACTGAAGTTGCAAGTCGCCGACGACCCCGAAACGATCGTCGAACGATCGTCGTTCCTGGCCTATGTGCGCTCCGATGCGACCGGCGCGAGCTTCGCCGGCCTGGTCCGTGTCTCGATTCGCAGCCCCGGCGCTTTCCGGCCCGCGTACGGCGATCTTCTCCTGTGCCGCGGAGAGCTCGAGGCAGTGCCGGAACCGCTGGCGGCCGATCCCTCGCCCAGGCTGCGAACCCTTCGCTTGAAGGGCGTGCTCGGCCAGGTCGAACTGCGTCCCGGCGGCTTCGATCGGTTGGAGCGCGACACCGGCAACCCCGTGCTCGGCGCCGTCTATGAACTGAGGCACCGCTTTTCGGAAGTGCTCACCGCCACTCACGAGGCCAAGACCACCGCCTTCCTTCGCGGAATGCTCCTGGGCGAGCGAGGTGCCCTGGCGCCGGACACGCTCTCCGAGCTCCGCGTCACGGGCACGATTCACATCCTCTCCCAGTCCGGGCAGCACATAGCCATCCTCTGTCTGGTCTGCGTCTTCGTTTTCCGTTTGCTGCCGGGGGGCCGGAGACTGTCGGGGCCTCTGACGATCCTGGTTCTGGCGCTCTACGCGCTGATGACGGGGGGGCGTCCATCGGTGATGCGGGCCGCGATCATGGCCACCTGCGTGCTCCTGGGGCCACTGGCCGGGCGCAAGTCGTCGCCCTTCAACGGAGTGGCGCTGGCCGCTCTCGCCCTGCTGGCCGCTCTCGCCCTGCTGGCCTACGACCCGGCCGATCTCTATTCCGCGGGGTTTCAGCTCACCTTTGCGGCCTGCCTCTCGATCTTGGTGCTGACCCCATGGCTCATGCAGCTGCTGCAAGGCTTTCCCAGCTATGGCACCAGCCTGCTCTCGGCTTCCACGGCTGCCTACTTGGGGACGCTTCCGCTGATGGCGTACCACTTCGGAACGGTTTCGCTCGTGGCGCCACTGGCCAACATTTTCGTGATGCCGCTGGTGGCGATCATCATGCCGACGGGGTTGGCCGGTTTGCTGCTGGGGATGGTGAACGCGCAGCTGGCCTATGTCTTCGCGGCGGCCAATTATGGCTTCGTCAAGGTGCTCTTGCGGGGAGTCGGAATTCTGGCGCAGTGCCCCTTCGCCGACGTCACAGTGCCCGCGCCCTGGCCCTCGGCGATACTCGTCTATTTCTTCGCGATCGTCATCCTGGCCGACTACCACAACATCGCGCGTCTCATCGAACGGCGCCGTCCCAAGGGGATTCTTTCGCCCGCAAGCTCCGACTGGAGCTGGATTCTCGCGAATCGGCCGATGGACCCGCTGATGGCGCGGCTGGAGGAGTTGCTCGAGCCGGTGGCGTCTCAGCCTCCTGCCGAGGAGCAGCTCGCCGCCCTTCGCGCGCAGCTGGGCGAGGAGCTGGCGTCGCGGCTGGATTCGGTGACCTTGCGCTACCTGGCGTTTGCGTCGCTGACCTCCCAGGACTCGTCGCCTCTGGGGGACTCCGCGGGCACCGTATCGGTGGCGGCATACCTTCTGGCCGTGGAGCGCGAGCTGGACTCGCGGATCTTCCGGTTCCTCAGGGTGCCCGATGCCGTGGCCCGTTCGGAGGTGGCGCGCAGCTACCGCCGCGGCCACATCGGTCGGCCGCCACGGCCCGCGCACGATGTGCTGGCCCTGCCTCTGCAGAGCGAGATCCTCTGGCACTACCTTCTGCCGACGGACGGCTCCAAGAAGAACCAGCAGCACGCCCTGGCGCGTGAACTGGGCGAACGGCTGGCCAAGCCGGCGCTCTACCTGGAGCCCTCCCGGCTGCCGCTGCACCTCGACCGAATCCTGAAGAAGTACTACTTGCCGCTCTGCGACCGCGAGCCGTTCGATCGGGCGCGCGCCCAGGCGGCGGCAAGGGAGATCCTGGGCGAGCCGAACCACGCCTTCCTTCGCGAAATCGTGGCGGCGGGCTCGCTGGCTCGACCCGAGGACTGAAGAGAGCGAGAAGCTCCTTTCACCCTCCGGAAAGTTTCACTCCGTCGCTCATCGCCGTGATGCGCGAGGGATCGATGCCGTTCTTTACGGCGATCAGCTCCGCAAGAACGGCCACGGCGATCTCGGCGGCGCCCGTGGCGCCGAGGGCGAGCCCGATCGGGGCGTGAACGCTGCCCAACCGGTCCCGCGGCACTCCGTCCTCCGCCAGGTGCTTGTAGGTCAGCAAGACCTTCCGTCTGCTGCCGATCATTCCTATATAGCGCGCGCTTGTGCCGAGGGCTGCTTGCAGGCAGAGCTTGTCGGCGCGAT
>JACQFU010000209.1 GCA_016199905.1 Candidatus Wallbacteria bacterium | reverse complement strand
CGTGGGCGCACAGACGGGAGCCGGCGGCACGGGCGAGGCCAGCGGGGAAGCCTTATCTGGAGTCGATGGAGCTGGTGGCTCCTTTGATGCCGAGAGGGCCGCCGGCGCGCTCGGGGCGGGCTCGACGGTCGGTGCCGGCGTGGGCTGGCCGGCAGCGAAGAGGAGGAGCTGGCCGGGAAGCTCGGCAGAGGTGGCGGCCGCCGTGGGTGGGGCGGGTTCCGGGGCTGGGCCGAGGGGCGCAAGGGCGCCGGGCTCGAACTCGGGGGCCTGGCCCTTGCCGAGCCAGAGGGCCTTGCGGATGACGAGGCCCAGGCTCTTGGGAGCGGGCGTCACCTTGCAGGCGTACTCGTTGGCATCCATGCCGTGGGGGAAAAGGATGCGGTAGGTCTCGATGCCCATGGCGGCGAGCTCGAGGGCGAGCGTCTCGGCGGCCCGGTCGCCGGCCGGGTCGCGATCGTAGGCGATCAAGACTCGTTTGGTCTTGTGAGTCTGGAGCGCGACCCGGTGTTCGTCGGTGAAGCCTTGAACGCCGAAACAGGTCGTGACGTTGCGGTAGCCCGCGGCCCAGAACGTGAGGGCGTCGAAGGGGCCCTCGCAGAGGATGAGCTCGTCAGAGGCCGTGAAGGCGGCGCGGTTGATGAGGCCGCGCAAGGGGCCGGCGAGGTTGCGATGCTTGGAGTGGCCGCTGTGAGTTTTCTCGAGGATGCGGCGGCCGTAGAGTCCGACGACCTGTCCGTGTTCATTGAAGGTGGGGATGGTGATCATCCCACGGTAGAGCTCGTGGCCTGTGTCGGGGTTGAGGATGCCGATCTCCGTGAGTTGCTTGCGGATCGCGGCTCCACTCTGGCGGCTGGTTTGTGGGAGTGTGAGGCCAAGGGTGCGATCGGAGAAGCCGAGCTGGAAGTGGGCGATCATCTCGGCGGAGACGATGCCACGCTTAGTGAGGTAGGCCAGGGCGGCCTCGGATTCGCGGAGCTTCTTGTGGTAGTAGGCGGCGACCTGGGCGAGCAGGGCGAGATCGGAAGCGGCGAGGTTGACGGCTGGGGCGAGTATGGGGACAGTCGCCTTCTTGACGGGCGGCCGGGGAGCGGGCTCGAGGGCTGCGGGGAGATCGTTCTTGAGGATCTCGACAGCGTGGCGGAAGGAGACGCTGCGCTCGCGCTGGATCCAGGTGATGACGTCGCCGCCCTTGACGGAGCAGGCGCCGAAACAGTGCCAGAGGTTTTTCTCGGGGTCGATCACAAGACTCGGGGTCTTGTCTCGATGAAAAGGACAGCGACCGATGACGTCCTTGCCCTTGTGGGTGAGGGTGATGCCGCGGGCTTCGGCAAGGCGGACGAGGGAAACCTCGCGTTTCAAGCGGTCAATGAGGTCCTGGGGGATCTTAGGCATGGGTGGGCCTCCTGGGAGGAGTTGGGGTGAGAGGATGTCAAGGGAGTAAGATGATTTATAGTATTGATCATATGATTGTCAATGTCAATACTTTCGAAACGCCCGAACGGCCTGTCAAGGAGTGTGATGGTAGCGTGATGGATATGAAGCGGCACCAATCGAAAGCGCCTGTAGCCGGCTTCGGACAGCGGCTCAAGCAGGCAAGAACAGAACGAGGCATCAGTGGTCCAGCTTTGGCTGCGAAGCTTGGTACTGAACGGTCGATGATTCCAACCTATGAAGTAGAGAGAGCCTTTCCGTCGCTGGTGGTGCTGGCACGCCTTTCTGAGACTCTCCAGGTGTCGCTCGATTGGTTGGTGTTCGGAGAAAAGGCCAAGCACAACGAGCTGCACGACAGAGAACTGAGTGAGTACTTTCGCAGGGTTGACCAACTCGAAGCGCGGGAACGAACAGTCGTAAAACTGTTGTTGCAGAGCATCTTGAAGAAGGAAGAGAGCGATCGGCCCCGCGAAAAGGGAAAGGCGGCATGAGCGATCCAGCAAATCCCATCTATCTCTGGCCCGGTGGGCGCGCCCCCAAGTACCGCCGGTACAAGCGCGAGAGGCCGACTACCGATGGGCCGTGTCATTACTGCGGTTTCCACTGCGAGCTGTACGTGGCCTGTGACGAGCACGAGCAGGTGGTCTGCGTGCTCTGCTGGGATACGGGCTCCGGCATCTGCTGCATGGGCAACACGCTGAAGCTGGATCTCGTGACCGCCTGCGCGGAGGCTGTCGGCATCGGCCACGTCAAGAACGGACGAATACTCGCCGTCAGACGAGGCGCGGTCACCATGGAACCTATCAACTGAGGGCTGCCGTCTCGCCGCGGCTTCCCCCGTGGCGCCCGAAGCCGCAAGGCCGTAAGCCGACCATGCCGAAGTCGCAGGCCCTCATTCGGAACTCGCTGGGCGGGTTCGGGACCACCCGGACGCGCGAGAGGGCCGTCGGCGCTCGTAATCAGATACTCCATCTTTTCCCTTCGTCGCTCGTTCCTCCAAGGCTCGACGCGGCACCATAACGACTCAGACACTCCTCCGGAACGGTATGCTCCAGAGTTCCCCTACGAACCTGATCGGTACTGAGAGTCGAAGTCGGGCGGCCGACCGCCCGAACCCACCCGGGAGAAGGTACGGTCCCCTCACTGCGGGCCTCGATACGATGCCGCCGTGGCGAGGTTGCGCGTAGGCCCTGGCCGTCCGACCGGCGGCATCGAACTCGCCCCTCCGCTCGGGGCCCATCGGTCGGGCGCCCTTGCGGGCCGCCCTCGAGGTCGCCCCGCCCACCCCGGCCGGCCGCAGCGTTCCGGCACTTGGCCGGGGCCGCGGTTGGCAGGCGAATGAGGCGTTGAGGCTGACGATGCCGTCGGTCACGGGGCGTGCTCGGGCCGGTGAGACTGGCCTCGCAAGCCCCGCGCCCGCCGTCCTCGCAGTCTAACGCGTCATTCGCCGTGACCACCCGCGGCCCCTGCGCCCGCGCTGGAGGCCTATCGTCCCGGTTCTCGGGCGGCCGGCCTTCCCGGTCCGCCCCTCGCGGGGCTCCCACCACCCCGCCCGAAGAGGAACCGGCCGCACGACCGGGTTGTTGGAAGTCTGCGACGCTAGCACCGTCGCTACACACCTGGAAGGGAGAAGCCCGGCACGCGCGCTTGAGGGCGCCTGCAGGTCCTCGCCGCCGACGACCAGCTCGTCGCACTCCTGGCGACGCTCGCCCGACCCGGCAGGCCGCTTGCGCCACTCAGGTCCGAGCTGGCTGGTCGGGAAGGCCTGCCTGGCTTGTAGGGAAGGAAACGGCAGAGGTGCCGCCGTCGCCGGGACGCCGCGCGCGAGCCGCACGCGAGACAGGTCTCGAGGGCAGCGAGGATCGAGACGCGACGAGCTGCGGGAGCGCAACCAGGTGCGTGGGCGAGTTCGCCCCGATCGCCGTCGTGGCGGGCAGCGCGCCTCGCGATCGCGACCGTCCCCGCCGGCGAGGTTCTGCTCGGCGACGCCGTTGACGCAAACGCCGGAGGTCCGTTCGTCGCGAAGGCCTCTGTCTACGCAACGCGATCCGGCAGCGCGATCCTCGCTTCCCTGAGAGCCCGTCTCGCGCGCGGCTCGCGCGCGGCTCCGAGGCGACGAGTCCACCTGGGCCTTTTCCTCCCTAGAAGCCAGACAGGCCATCCCGAGCGGCCATCGCGCACCTCACCGGTACAAACGGCCTCCGAGATCGGGCGAGCGGAGGCCAGCATCTGGAGTCACGCGCTCCTCTGGCTCCAACCAGGTCCTCACGGTATCGCGAAGATCGGGAGAGCTTCGGGGAGGCCCCTGGGGGCCGGAGGGCGGCGGGCTG
>JACQFU010000230.1 GCA_016199905.1 Candidatus Wallbacteria bacterium | reverse complement strand
TCGTAGGCCTGTCATGCGCATGTTACGGGTCGGGCTACAGCGTGGGACGGACTTCTCATGGGTCTATGGATCAGACCTCGCACCAGGGTGGCTATCCGACGCCAACAGAAGTCAGTGACAATAGAGGATCTCTGCTTGGAGATGTCCGCGCTCGAGACGGCGTCGTTCGGGGTCTTTTTGAAACGGACGTCGAGCCCTTCCAGCGCCTCCTTCGCCTTCCACCAGGAATCGGCGACTACAGCGACGCCGTTTGGAATGGGCAGAACGCCCACGACTCCCTCGGGAGGCTTCTTCTGGAGCTGGGCCAGGTTCTCGACGTCGCCGCCGAAGACCGGAGATGTCTTCACGGCCGCGTAGAGCATGCCCGGGAGGGCTATGTCGATCGCGAACTGCGCCGTGCCGTCTGTCTGGATGGGCCGTCCGATCAGTTTCCACTGCGCCAACGTCTTGAGCGTGGGTCCCTTCGGAGGCGGCAGCTTCGCAGCTTCGGCGGCCAGCTCGCCATAACCGGCGCGCTTGTTGCCCGGCCCGAGGACCTGTCCATTCTCGGTGCGGCAATCCGCGGGGCGAACGCTCCACTGCTTGGCCGCCGCGAGCACCAGCATTTCACGCGCCGCCGCGCCTACCTGCCGCAGCCGGTCCCAGTTGCCGCTCACACTGGAGCTGCCGCCGGTGATCATCGTCGGGTCGCCCGGGTTCCTGTACTCGGCGCCGGGCGGCGACTGCTCGACCTTCACCAGGTTCCAGTCGGCGTCCATTTCGTCGGCCACGATCATCGGCAGAGCCGAGTAGATGCCCTGGCCCATCTCGCTCTTGGACAGCTGCACCGTGACGGCGCCGTCGGCGGCGATCCGCAGCCACGCGTTGACGGTCGTCTCGGCGGCCGGGGCAGATTCGGCTGCGGCGGTCCGTCCCTCCACCCGGAGGTGGAAGCCCAGGACCAGCGCCGTGCCGGAGGCCGACACCTGAAGGAAGTTGCGGCGGCTCAGGTTCGCCATGCTCATTTGCCTCCCTTCGAGGTCGCGGGCGAGGCTGGGACCGAGGCCGCTGCGGCTCTGTGGATCGCCTTGCGGATGCGCTGGTAGGTCCCGCAGCGGCAGAGCACGCCCGACATGGCCCCGTCGATGTCGGCGTCGGTCGGCTGAGGCGTCTTGGCCAGGAGCGACGCCGCGGCCATCAGTTGGCCCGACTGGCAGTAGCCGCACTGAGGCACTTGCTCGGCGACCCACGCTTGTTGCAGTGGATGCGCGCCCGCGGCGGCGGAGAGGCCTTCGATCGTGGTGATCGACTTGCCCTCGAAGATCGCGACTGCCAGGCTGCACGAGCGCACCGCGTTGCCGTTCATCAGCACCGTGCAGGCGCCGCATTGCCCCAGGCCGCAGCCGAACTTGGTGCCGGTCAACCCCAGCGTGTCCCGCAGCACCCAGAGCAGCGGGGTCTCGGGCGCCACGTCCGGAGCGTAGTCCTTGCCGTTGATCTTCAGCTTGATGATGGCCATCGGATGCCGCCGCCTTGCGTCACTTCGTTTCGAAATCGGACTCCTTGGTGACGGTCACGCAGTCGCCCCGGGGATGGTCGAGGGCCAGCGCCACACCGATCCAACCGCGAAGTCTCTTGCCCGCCATCGTCCTCACCTCGTCCGCCTCGTCGCGGACCGGCTGGCCCGCGCGGATCGATTCTGGCCGATGGGGGTTCCGGGGTCAAGGCGGCTCGCGGGCGGGCGGCGTATACTGCGCGCCGTACGACATGCTGAAAGTGCTGCTCATACAGGTCGCGCGCGAAGGGCCCGGGGGCGAGGTCTGGCGCCCTTCGCGGCTCTGGTTCCACGGCGTGACGCTGCCCTACTTGGCGGCGCTTTTCTCTCCGCGATGCGAGGTCCGGATCGTCGACGAGCTGGCCGAGCCCGTGCCGTTCGATCACGCGTGCGACCTTGTAGGCATCACGTTCATGGGCGCGTCGCTGCCGCGGGCGATGCGGATCGCCGATGCCTTTCGGGCGCGCGGCCGGCCAGTGGTGGCCGGAGGCGTGACGGCCACGGCCTATGCCCAGGACGTGCTGCCGCACGTGGACAGCCTGGTGATGGGCGACGCCGACGGCCTGGTCGAACCGCTCCTGGACGACCTGGAACGAGGCACGCTCCGGCAGGTCTACCGTCACGAGACGCCGCCACCGCTGGAGGACGCGCCGCTGCCGCGCTACGATCTGGTCGATCCGGGCCGCGTGGGGCCGTACTTCCCCGTGGAAGCCACCCGCGGATGCAGCATCGGGTGCAGCTTTTGTGCGACCTCTCATTTTCACGGGCGGCTCCAGAGGCGAAAGCCGATCGCGAGCGTGGTCCGCGATATCGACGCCTTGAGGAGTCGGGGCATCCGGCGCATCCTTTTTGTCGACGACAACATCACGCTCGACCGCCGGTACTTTCGCGAGCTGCTCGAGGCCCTGAAGTCCCGCGATGTCCGGTGGACTGCCAACGCCACGGCAGACATCGCCCGCGACGAGTCGCTGGCCGACTTGATGGCCGCTTCGGGGTGCGAGAGCGTCTCGATCGGCTTCGAGACCGTGACGCAGCAGAACCTGGCGCTCGCCGGAAAGGCGCGCTTCCAGACCTCCGAGTATCCCGAAGCCGTCCGGCGCTTGCGCGAGCGCGGGATCATGGTGCTGGGAATGTTCGTCCTGGGCCTCGACCACGACACGCCCGGGACCTTCGGCGAGATCGAGAGCTTCTTGCTCGTCAACAAGATCGAGATGGCGCTATTCCACATCCTCACGCCGGTGCGCGGCACGCCGTTGCACCGTGACCTGCTCGAAGAGGGCCGGCTGCTGGATAGAGGCTTCTCCGAGCACGGCGCCGACCGCGCCGTCTTCAGCCCCGCGGGGATGTCCGGGATCGAGCTCGAGGAGGGCTTCTGGGAACTGCAGCGCCGCTTCTATTCCTTCGGCTCCATCCTGAGGCGGCTGGTGCTCGTGCGGCCCGACCGGCACTACCTGCGCCGGCTGCCGGCCGTTGCGGCGAACCTCTACTTCGGCTGGCTCGCCCGCCGCCGGCAGCTGCTGATCTGAGGGGTTAGACCCAATACCACTGAATTAAGCACGCGATGTCGCCCGCCGGAATGAAAACGAACCTCCCTGAAAAGTGGGGCCATGGTACACAGCCCTTGAGCAAAAACTGTTCAAGGAGGTTCGC
>JACQFU010000192.1 GCA_016199905.1 Candidatus Wallbacteria bacterium | reverse complement strand
CCCTCGGTCCAGATCCGGGGTGGTTCGCGCTGCCCATCGGCTCGTGTCGCGGCAAGAAGAACCCTATTCGTTACCTGTTTCTTCCCCACCACACGCAGTTCCCCCCGCCCGCTCTCCCTCACCCGTTTTCCGTCGCCACGCGGATCACGGACAACTTCACGTTCGCGGTGCCCCTGCGGTCCATGCCGAGCAAGCGGGCAGCGCGATAGCTGAGATCGATGACGCGTTCCTTCTGAGCAAAGGGGCCGCGATCGTTGACACGGACGATGACGCGACGGCCGTTGTCGAGATTGCTGACGAGCACCCAGGTGTTGAAAGGAAGCGTGCGATGCGCGGCAGTGAGGGCTTCCTCGTCGTAGGTCTCGCCGTTGGCGGTGTCTTTGCCGTGGCTGCCGTCGCCGTTTCCGTAAAGCGAGGCTATGCCCTTCATCTCGGTCTCGTACTGCTCGGGCAGGGGTGTCGGAGATGCCCAGGATCCGGCGGGAGAAGAGGTAGCGTCCCTCCCACGGGGTGCGGCCCAGCTGAGTGTGCTCGATCCTTCCGGTCCTGGAGGAGTAGAAGACCAGCACGTCGGGTTCGAGCAGCAGGCAGACGTGCTCGGGGGCGCGTCCGGCGTCGCCGGCGTAGTAGACGAGATCGCCGGTCTTGCGCCGCAGCACGGACACGGTCATGCCATAGAGGGTCTGTTCGGCGAAGCTGGCGGGGACGACGACGCCGAGTCGCCGGTAGAAGTCCTCGACGAGTCGGGCCTGGGCCTGGACGGGATGGAGGTTGCCCATGAACTCGACGAGGAGCGAGCGGGGATCGCCCTTCATCTTGAAGGTCGCCAAAGGACCGGCGAAGCTGGCGCCATGACGCACATCGATGACGACGGCCCCGGCGGCAGAGGACCGCTGGATGGAGCCCGGGCCGGAGTGGCTGCTTACCTCGTAGACGACACCCCGACCGGCATTGCGTCGCTCGAAGGCGCCAAGCGCGACCGGCGAGACCAGGAGGGCCGCAACCGAAACTGCGGCCAAGGCCCGGCGATGGAGTCCCTGCAGGATCATCTTGTGGGTCACCCGGTCATGCGGACGCGGCCTTACCCGCGACTCGCCCCGACATGAGCCCTATCGGCACACAGCGCGAATTCGCGTAAATCCCGATTCAGATCGCCCCCACGCGGAACCGATGTTCCATGCGGGAGGTGCCGCAGGCGCCTCGAAGGCACGTCATGACAAGAGTCTCGATTTCGTCGGTCCGCATCTTGGGCGGACGCGCCGCCCTGGGAGCGGCGATCCTTTTGGCGCTTTGCCTGGCCTCCGGCGCCGAAGCGCGCGCGACGCGCTCCTCCGCCGACACCGTCTCCAACCGGCCGCTCACGCGCCGCGAAGCGGCTGCCCTGGTCGAGCGCGTAGTCCGGGAGATCGACAAGGGAAAGGCCGCGCAGAGCTGCGCGGCGCCGGCCGCCACGGGATCGGATCCGGCCTCCGTCTCGGACGAGGTCTCGCGGATCAAGGCCACGCTGGGCCAGGTCTCCAACGACGTCAGCGGCGTGCGGGACGACCTGGAGTTCCACCTGAAGAAGGACCGCCAGGAAAAGGAGAAGCGCGGCCGCGCAAACTTCTTCGGCGTCGCCGAGTTCAGCTTCACCGCCACCGACAACGAGGCCAGTCTCAGCCCGATCCTGCGATTTCCGTACGACTGGGACCAGATGCCGCTGGCGGGCGTGACCGCCGCGAACCTGCAAGGGAAGCGGTTCTTCGCGGTCGACCTCTACAAATTGGGAGTCACTGGGTCCTTTGGCTCCAAGTACTCTCTGACGGCGTTGATGGGCTGGAACCCGGGCGCCCAGGCGAACAACACTTTCGCCAACGGCTTCGAGATCGGTTCGCCCACGTTCCAGGGCGAGGCCCTCTTCGCAGACGTGAAGGCCGTCTGCGACGACCAGCTCGACATGAAGGTCGGGTACTTCTGGCTCCCCTGGGGCCGAGAAGTGAAAGGACTGCTGCGGCTCAACCCGCTGTTCAACGGGAACTCCCTTTACTACAAGGACGGCTTCTCACAGGCCGAGAACCAGACGGGCGTCTTCTTCCAGAGTCACAACAAGAGCCGCATCCAGTACGGCTTCGGCCTCACCAGCGGCGACAAGGAGTTCAGTCTCGCCGGAACCCAGGCGTTTGCCCACGCCGGCCAGTTCGCCTGGCAGCGGCCGCCCGCGCCGGACAACTCCCGATTCGGCTACTACGGCAGCGTGCAAGGGAAGTTCAATCGATTCGACTGGGACCTCAACCACTGGGACAACGGCGGCGAGCCCGGCTTCTTCAGCTGGGACGGCTGGACCGCCGGCTGCACCTGGGGCCCTCACCGCCGGCTCACCTTGATGGCCGAGCTCGGCACCACCGACATCGTCCAGTCGACCGGGGCCCTCGCCACCTGGGACGCCTGGTACGCCACGGCAGTCTGGAAGCTCTTCAGCGACACCGACGCCGCCCTGCGTTACGACTACGCCGTCATCGACTCCGCCACCGGCACCGTCCGAGTCACTACCGAGCGAACGCTCTCCGTGAGCCACCGCCTGGCCGACCGTCAGACGATCATCGCCGACGTGTCGAACCCCGTGTCCAATCCCGGCTTCAACCCGGCCTCGCCGGTCCTGAACCCCGGCCGCGACATTCGGGACGACACGTTCCGCGTCTCTTACAGGCTCGCGTTCTGAGAACGCCGGCGGCTGGCTTCTGCCCCCTGGCGGCCGGCTCCTGGTTTCTTGTATCCTGGGACACCGATGAATCGTCAACGAATCCTCCAAAATGGAGCCCTGTCCTTTCTCGCAGCGGGAGCTTTGCTGGCCGCGGCGGTACCGCTATTTGGTGCCAATGGAGCCACCGGCTCCATCGAGGGCACCGTGTCCATCAAGGCCGCCGTCCCCAGGGACGAGATGAAGCCCGCGTCCGCCACCTCTCCGGACGCCTACGGCGACGGCGCCGGCGGCTCCTCGGGCCGCGAAGAAGGGCCCGCCATGAACGAATCGGAGCCGGAGAACGTAGTCGTCTACGTCTCCGGAACGGTCCAGGGCGGCCCCTTCAAGCCCCCCGCCGTTCACCCGCAGCTCGTCCAGTTCAAGAAGCGCCTCAGTCCCCACGTCCTCCCCATCCTGGTCGGCACCATCGTCGACTTCCCCAACAAGGACGACTTCAACCACAACATCTTCAGCCTCTCCAGCGTGAAGAAGTTCGACCTGGGGCTCTACAAGTCCGGCCAATCGAAGTCCGAGACCTTCGACAAGCCCGGTCAGGTGAAGGTCTATTGCAACATCCACTCCCAGATGCGCGCTATCGTCCAGGTCCTCGAAAACCCCTTCTTCACCAAGCCCGCCGCCTCCGGCAAGTTCAAGATCGACGCCGTGCCGGCAGGCGACTACGAGCTAGTTGCGTGGCACGAAAAGTTCCCGGCCGTCATCAAGAAGGTAACCGTGAAAGCCGGAGACAGCCTGAAGGTCGACTTCTCTTTCGAATGATCCCGGACCCATGCAGAAGCGAGTTCGCGCAAGCTGGTCCGAGCCCTACCTGAAAGCCGAGCTCCACGATCCCATCGAGGGTTTCCGCGTCGAGACCGCTTCCGCCGGCCCGGTCCACGGGGCGTCGGACCTTCGCCTGATCGACGGCCGCCTCTGGATTGCGCAGGACGACAGCGCCTTCGTGGCAGTCCTGGACTGCGACCCGGCAGGGCGGATCTCGGAGTCCTGCCGGGCCGAGCTGCATCCCCTTTTTCCGCAGCTGGCCGCCACCCACGGAACCTCGCCCGTTCCCAAGAGCGAGCGGCCCGACATCGAGGCGTTGGCCCGCCTGCAAACTCCCGACGGTCTTCGGCTCCTGGCCCTCTCGAGCGGGGCAACGGCTCCCCGGCGATTCGCGGCGCTGCTCGATCCCGCCAAGGGCAACGCGCCATTGCTGGCCCAGGGGCGCCTGGAGTCGTTCTTCGAGCACCTGGCCGTCCGCTGGGACATCGTCGGCACCGAGTTGAACCTCGAGGGCGCCCTCGGACTTGGAGATCGCGTCCGGTTCCTCCAGCGCGGCAATGGCGCCCTGCGGGGCAACCGCCAGGGCCACAATACCGTCTTCGATATCGGGCTGGCCGACTGGAACGAATACCTCCAGGCCGCATTTCGCGACCCGGCGGCCCCATTCCACTACGACACGATCTTCAACATTTTCGGTTACGACCTGGGCAAGATCGACAGCGTGCGGCTCACCTTCTCCGGCGCCGACGAATTTGCGGCCGAGTGGTCGCTCTACACCGGCTCTGCGGAGGACTGCGCCGACGTCTTCGGTGACGGCCCCACGGTCGGCGCCGTCCTGGGGCTGCTCGCCTCCGACGGTCGCGCGCTTCAAACGCCGCTGCGCGCCCCCGACGGCTCGCTCGTGCGCCAGAAGGTCGAGGGCATCGCCGCGCTCGGAAGCGATACCGATGCCATCGAGGTTTTGCTGGCTGTCGATCCCGACGGCGCCGGGGCCAGCCCCTTCCTTCACGGGGTCCTTCACGGCCCGCTGGTGGCGCGGGTCCTCGAGGAGACGACGGCTAGACCTCTCCGTTGAACGCCAGCTCGATGGGACCCTCGAGCGCGATCGTCCGGCCGTCGCACGTCACCCTTAGCTCCCCTCCGTCCTGAAGGAAGCGGACGGAGGCAGGCAGGAACCCGCCGACGCTGCCTGCGTAGAGCGTGGCGCAAGCGCCGGACGCGCACGACGGCGACAACCCCACGCCTCGCTCCCAGGTGCGAAGACGAAAGACGCCGGCCGAAACAGGCGCCACCAGGCTGACGTTGATGGCGTCCGGAAAGCGACGGCTCTTGCCGCGGGCACGATCCAGCGCTTCGAGAGTCGGCGGAGCGAGCCGGTCCGCATCGTCCACGGGCAGCACCAGATGTGGATTCCCGAGCACCACGTGATAGGCGAGCCGGAAGCCCGCGCCCAGTCCGACGGGCAGAGCGACCGAGCGAACCGGCGGATCGCCGGGCTTCCGAAGACTGTCGATCCGGAAGGCCAGCGCCATGGAACAGCCCCTGCTGCGGCTCACCGTCACCAACCCGGCCGGCGTCTGCAGCTCCAGCGGACTGGCGACCTGTCCTTGCTCGAAGAGCCAGGCTGCCGCACATCGGATGCCGTTGCCGCTAAAGGTGGCAGGCGATCCATCGGCGTTGAAGATGTGCAGCGCAAACCGATTGCGCCGGCGCGAGACGAGCATCACTCCATCGGCTCCGGGGCCGCGATGACGCTCGCAAACCCTGGCGGCCCAGCGGCCGTCTCGCGCCCGGCCGTCCGCGCCGACCAGGAAATCGTTTCCCAGGCCGTGGTACTTGGCAAACCGCCAGGGGACGGGCATGCGGTTCACGACGGGTAGGAGAAGGCCCCGGACGTTCCCCACGTCCAGAGCACTATTCCCATAGACGCGTCAACGGCGCCGGCGCCTCTTCTCCCAGCTGCTCTTGCCGGGGCGGTCTTCGTTGCGACCGCGACCCCTGCCGCCGCCGCCTCCTCCACCGCCTCCTCCACCGCCACCGCCGCCACCGCCGCCGCCAAACCCGCCGCCGCCGCCGCCAGGCCGGAATCCGCCGCCACCGGCGCTGTCACGAGGCGGACCGGAGCGAGGTGCCATGGGGCGCGCCTCGTTGACGACGAGGGTGCGGCCGCCGAGGACATGGCCGTTCACGGCGTTCACGGCGGCCGTCGCCTGCTCGGCGTCCGGCATGTCGACGAAGCAGAAGCCACGCGGCCGGCCGCTCGCCTGATCCCAGGGGAGCTCGATGCTCTTGACTTCGCCATGGGGCTTGAAGAGGCCCGAGACGTCCTCTTCGGTTACCTGGTAAGGGAGATTCCCGACATAGATGCGAATGGCCGTGTCTCCTTGCGCTCGGAGCGATCGCTGCCGTCCGGCGTCGTCGCTGCTGGTGTCCCTGTGAGCTTACCCCGTGGCCCGCCCCGTGTCCATCCCAACTTGTCGGCCGATTGCCGCCCGGCGTCCGGCGAACATCTTTGCCAAACTCGGGGGTTCATCCCACCGCGAGTTCCTCGGCACCAACGGCACAGTCCAAGCGAATCCGGACGACGCGAGGCTCCACTCCTCGGCGCCGCAAGCCGGTATCGCCAGCACGCGCGGCGCCGTCAAGGCCGCCTTCGACCCCATCGTGGGCCTGAGAGTCGGCAGGCCCTGACGGCTGCTCACAACCGTCCGAGGAGCTCCAGGGCGAACGCGATCGCCAGCATCGTCGCGATCACGCCCAGCACGAAAGCCAGTGCCCGGCCCACCTCGGCCGCCGACGACCGCCGTTCGCGGCCCCGGCGCCGGGTGCCCCCGCGTCGCCGGAAACCATCGAGCCGCTCGGCGTCCTCTCGACGCAGGTCCGGCAGCCCGGCGGCCTCCTCCCAGTGGTGCCGCAGCTCGTGGAGCAGCGTATCGCGCAACTCGCGCTCGAACTTGCGACCGTCGCGCCAGCCCATCGCCAGGAACGACCCGTAGTACAGAAAAACAAACTTGCCGTCCTGCCGCTGATGGTACTCGCCCAGCAGGTAGACGTCCTTGGAGTTGCCGTCGCGCCTCTCCTCGGGGACGGCATAGATGCCGCCCAGTCCGCGCAAGAACTCCGGCGGGACCTGGGCGACCATCGCCTCGAGGAGTCTGGAGAACTCTTCGAAGCTCGGAATCGGCTGGCGCATGTCGGTACTCCGACACGGAGCTTACCGCACGGGACGAGAGGGGAGTCGGTGTAGGCTCCGAGAGGCCGGCCCCAATTACATCGGCGAAACGTGCATGCGGCAGACGGTACGATCGGGCTGCGGGACGACGGTGCGCTCGATTCGGACCTTGCGGTCGTCGCCGTCGATCCTCAGGTCGACGCGCGCTTGGCCGCTGTCGTCCGTGATCTCGACCAGAGAGGTAGCCTTCACGTGAGAGCCGCTGTCGAACAGCGCTGCGCTGATAGGCGAGCCGGGATCGGTGTCGACGATGAATTCGACACGGCGGCGCGAGACCGGCCGATCGGACTCGTCGCGGACCTCGATGACCACCGGCACCAAACGGTCTTCGGGCTGCGAAGACTTGGCCGCGAGTCGGGCTGTGCCCCTCGCGCCCCTGGGGCCTCCCAGATCGATCTCGATCTGCTTCTCGGCCGCGCCGACGTGCTGCTCGCGAATCTTCTGTACGAGGTCATCCATGTCGCCGCCCGACGATCCGCTGGCAGACGCGCCCACGGCCTTGCTTCCGAGGCCGGCAAGCACGTTGGAACGTCTGGAGGGCATCGGAGAGCCGGCGCGGCCGGTCTCCCAGTCGTCCCCGACGCCGGGGGGCGGGTTCCTGCTCAGGTCCGGGTTATCGCCGTCACCGTCCTCGGCCCTCCGGGCCGCGACGAGGTCGAAGACCCGTTGTTCCAGACCGTGGCTGCGCGACATCTCGTTGACGCGCCGTTCCATCCGCTGGATCTCGTTTCGATAGATCTCGAGCTGCGGCCCCAGCTCGGGGTCGGCGGACTCGACGTGCGGGATCTTCTCGACGATCTTGCGGTCTCGTTCTTGAAAGGCGGCGATCTTCTCCGCAAGCCGGCCCTCCACCGCCTCGGCATCGGTGCCGGTATCCGGGCGCCGCAGCTTGGCGTCGAGCGTGGCGATCTCGGCGTAGTTGCGCTTCACCAGATGGAAAAGACGCTCCATCAGCGGGCGAACATCGGTGCCGGCAGCGGCACGCGCCGCGCTCGGGACGGCCGCCAGCAGCGCCGCCGCGATCGCCAACCGAAGCACCGGCCCGGGCCCAAGAACTCGAAACGCCATTGCCTCGCTCTCCTCCTGGATCGAATCGGGGCGCGCGTCGCGCCCTACCTCTTCTTTTCTCCTATCGGCCAAACCAGGCCCCGAACCCAAGGGGTGAGAGGCGATCCGGGAGGTGGGCCAAGTGGCCGGTGTATACTCGGCCTTCCGATGAAACGCATCCAACTCGTGCCCAGACTCGTCAACAAGAAGGACGCGGACCCGGGGCTGCTGGTGGAGCTGCAAGGGCTAGGGCGCTACTACCTCTTCGACCTGGGCGCCAACGAACGCATCTCCAAGCACGAGCTGCTGAGGACGTCGCACGTCTTCGTCAGCCACACGCATATCGATCATTTCGTCGGGTTCGACCGCCTGCTGCGCCACTCCCTGGGCGAGCGCCGCGACGTCCACGTCTTCGGGCCCGCAGGGCTGCTCGGCAACCTCGAGGGAAAGTTCGCCGGATATCTCTGGAACTTGCAGGAGGCAGGACCGACGTTCGTCGGTCACGAGATCGACGGCAGGACGATGCGCACCCGGCGCTACCCCGGCGAACATCAGTTCCGTGGCGCCGAGCTGAGGGAGGAAGGTCTAGCGGCCGACGGCGCGATCTCCACGGAGGAGGGCGTTACCGTGCGCTGCGCGGCGCTGGAGCACGGTATCACGACACTGGGCTATTGCGTGTCGACGGCTCCCTTTCCCGCCATACGCTCCGAGGCGCTTGCGAGGCTCGGATTGAGCGAAGGACCGTGGCTTGCCGAGCTGAAGAGTGCGGCGCTCGCCGGGGCGGCGGCGGGGGCCACGCTGGTGGCTTGCGGCCGGGAGCACTCTTTGCCGGAGCTGGTGCGCGAGCTGGTGGAAATGAAGTCCGGCGACCGGATCGCCTACGTCACCGACACGCTCTTCAACGAGCGCACGCTGGAGTCGATCGCGGAACTCGCTCGAGATGCGACGGTGCTCTTTTGCGAGGCCAACTTCCGCGACGAGGACGTCGAGCGGGCGAAGGCCACGTCGCACCTGACGGCCTCGCAGGCCGCCCGATTCGCCGCCGCCGCGGGCGTCGAAAAGCTGGTGCTGTTTCACATCTCGCGCAAGTACGAGGGCGACTTCGGCCCGAGCTTCGAGCAAGCGCGGGCGGTGTTCGGGGCCGTGGAGTAGGTCGAGGGCGGCGCCTATACCCGCCACCAGCTGACGTCGGGGTGCAACTGGCGGTTCGCCTCGTCCCGCTCGGCGTCGGTCAGCTCGCCGGCATCGGCAGGCCCCAAGGCGCGGCTGAAGGCAGCGGTCAGAGCGGCCGCAAGCCTGGAAGGATGCACGCCCGGGGCAGCCTCCGAAAAGGAGGTGACTCTCCGGCGGTACGACTCGGCGAAGGCCTGCCTGGCGTTCTCGGCAGGGCAGAAGAGCCGGGCCAGCATCTCGTAGTCGTTCTTCAGCGGGATGG
Organism: Candidatus Wallbacteria bacterium; assembly: GCA_016199905.1. Taxonomy (GTDB): domain Bacteria; phylum Muiribacteriota; class UBA6191; order JACPRK01; family JACPRK01; genus JACPRK01. The sequence goes on along the minus strand of JACQFU010000192.1, from coordinate 213 downwards.
AGCCGTGTTGCAGCAGGCCGCCGTCCTTTCGGGCCTGGGCGCTCCCCACGAGCTTCTTGCCCGAAACCTGCACGGTCTCGGAGCGATGTTCCTCGAAGCAGGCGCGGAGCGGCGGCGCCGGGTCGCCGGCGACCGGCCGCACCGGGGCCGGTTCGCACGCGTCTCCACGTTGAAGCACGGCGACTACGTCCAGCGCTTCGAGCGCCTCGATCA
>JACQFU010000191.1 GCA_016199905.1 Candidatus Wallbacteria bacterium | reverse complement strand
CATCCTGGGCAGCCTTTTCCATCGCTGCCCGCACCGCCGGGACTCGCTGCATCCACATCTGGTAGCGATCTCCCGGGGGACGGCCGGTCGACTGCACGCCCTTGCCCGAGTACTGCAGGTACTCGTTGACCGTCATGCCCTTGGACTGCAGTTGCTGGTTCATTTTCGCTACCTCGGCCTGGATGACCGAGTTGGCCGCCGCCTGCAATTCGGAGTCGGAAAGCGCTGCCGGCGAGATGCCATAGGAGTTGGAAACGTTGGGCATCCTGGCCTTGGCCGCGGCTGCTGCGTCGGCTGCGTTCACCGGAGAGCGCAGCGCGGAAGCAGGGGCCGCTGGGCCGGCCACTGGCGGCGCCGCCGCAGCTGCCGCTGCTTGCTGCGCCTGGATCTGCTTCTGAAGCCGCTGCTGCTCGGCCTGCAGGTTGGTCCGCTCGTTCGGCGTGAGATTCGGATCGCCGAGGGCGGTCTGGATCTGCTGGAGCCTCTGATTGGGATCGGTGGCCACCTGTTGATTCCCGCCACCCGGCAGCGGGTTGTTGGTGCCGCCGGGGAACACGGAGCCGCTGGAGGGCGCACCCGGACCGTTGATTGGCTGACCGTTTGGTCCCAATGGCTGGCCGTTGGGCCCCAGGGGTTGGCCGTTCGGACCAAACTGCTGGCCGCCGGCGAAAGGACCGTTGGGATTGTTCGGATCGGCCTTGCCGCCACGGGCCTCGGTGTCCCTGTCGCGGAGGAACTGACCGATGACCTCGTGCTGAGTGCGCTGGACGCGGTCGAGCTTGCCGCCCGGTCCGAAGATGCGGCCGGCAGCGCTCTGAAACGCCGGGTTGCCCGACTGTGCTCCGCGATTGGCGTAGGCAAGCGCCCCGCGAAGCTGCTGGCTGTTCAGCATTCCGATGATGGAATCCGGAGTCGGATTGTTCGGGTCGTTGCCTCCGTAGACCAGGCCACGGATGTTCGATTCCAGGCTTCGTGGGGTCGCCACGTCGGCACCGCGGCGCCACTCGCTGATCAGGTTGACCACGGCTCGCTGGCGCTCGCGAAGGTTATCCAGCATCCCGTCGGCGTCCTGGATAGCTCTCTCGACGCCCGCGTCGTTCTGCTGGCTTCCCGGCGCTCTCGGACCGTTCATCGAGTTCTGCTGGTCCTGGTACTGGCGCTGGATGGAGTCCATTTGACGATTGTAACGATCGTTGGCGTCGAGGACCTGAGTGCCGGCGATGGCACCTTGGCGGAAGAGGCCGCGAAGGGCCTGATCGTTCGGATCGTACGACTTGCCCCGGCGCGAACCCTTTCCGTAGCCGTCGTCATAGCCCTGATTGCCGGGCTTGCCGCCGCCCATGTCGATGTCGCTGGACTGGTCGCGGCGGACGATATCCCGTACAAACTCGTCGGTGCGCTGCCAAATGGTGCCGGCGTAGTCGTTGAGACCTTTGCCCGAGGAGTTCCGCCGGGCGTAGTTCTTCGACCAGATCGCAGCCTTCAACGCGTTCTTGTCCAGCATCAAGCCCATGACGTAGGTCGAGGCGAACTGGAAGACGCCCTTGTGCTTGCCGTCCCGGAACTTGGCTTCCACCTGCTTGACGCTGCGAATCTCATCCTTGGAGATGCTCACGCCGTAGGCCGGAGCCGCAATCAGGATCAGATGATCGATGTCCTGCAACAGCAGCCGGTAGATGTTGCCCGGCTCGGCGTTGGGGCGATTGGCGCGATCCTGCAAGAACCGCTTGAAGTCCATCGCAACGCGCATGTCGTCGGAATCCTTTTGGTGATCGAACCAGCCGCCCACGCGCATCTTGTAAAGCTCGCCAAGAGACATCTGCGACATGTCCTTCTTCTGGCGCTCGATCTTCTTGGCGGTGCGATCCCAGTTCTGGGAGTAGTCCTTCTCGCGCTTCGCCGCATCGTCGAGCCACATCATGACGTCGACCAACTCGGCGCGGGTCGCGTTGGACAGGTCCTGTCTAGAGAAGCCGATCCCCGTGCCGAAGAGCTCGCGAGCCAGAGCATCGCGGGCTTCCTTCGAGCCTTCCTGGTTGTTGTCGTCGACCGTCTCCCACTTGACGTCACCGCGAGGGCCGCGGCCCGGAGGGCCGTGCCGGTCGATGATGCGGGGACCGGTGCCGCCGCCTTTGACCGGGCCAGAAGAATCGGTGCCGCCCTTTTGGCCGGCGTCGGGGATGCCCTGGTTCAGATCGTCGAAGGTCGGTTCGTCGGTCGGAAGAGTGGCCTTGCCGCGGGGCGCCCGGCGCGTCTCGCGCTGCTGACGGTCGTCGGCCTGTTGCCGGTCGTCAGCCTGCTGGCGATCGTCGGACTGCTGACGGTCGTCGACCATGATGGAAATGTCGTCCTTCTGCTGTCGATCGTCTTTCTGCTGGCGGTCATCGGCCTGTTGTCGATCGTCGGTCTGCTGGCGATCATCGCGTTGTTGCCGGTCATCGCGCTGCTGTCGATCGTCGCGTTGTTGGCGATCGTCCCTCTGCTGCCGGTCGTCACGCTGCTGGCGATCGAGCGCAGGAGCCGAAGGGCCAGCTGGCGGATCCTCGCCCAGACGCTCGTCGTCCTCCTGCGCGCGGGCCGTGCCGGTCCAGGGAACCAGAAGGCCGAACACCAGGAGCAGGGCCGTAAAGAGTTGTCTACCAGACAGCATGTTCGTCACCCCTTTTAGGGTTTTCGCGATCTGAACAACGGGCAGGAAGGCTCGGGAAACGCCGATCATGACCGACTACCGCCAGGCCGTGAAATATGTTTCACCCGGGGATAGCATCAGTTCCATTCATTGTAGAGACGGCCCGAGGGACCCACAAGCCGTGCAGGAGCATTTCCCCCAGAAAAGATCATGCCCTCGGTGAGCTTCACCGAGGGCAGAGAACCGGCTCTTCTCAGTTGCCCGTCGCCGGCTTCGTGGCGACCAGGATCTTCCGCAGCGTCGTGACGCCATCCTGGACCCGCTGCTGGTAGACCGGGAGGTACTTGTGGTCGATCTCTTCGGCGATGGAGGCGGTCTCGGTCCTGTCGGGCTTGGGAACTCCGTAACGCTGGATGCCCTCGCGGCTGGCGGACAGGAACCGGGCTAGCTTCATCTGCTGGAAGGTTTGCGAGAGGTTGTCGTACTCCTGGTAGATGAGCTTCAGGCTCTCCGGCGAGATGTCGTTGGGATCGGGCGCGAGCGCGGCGGTGAAGAGGTCGTCGAACTCCTTGCCCATCGCGGGGCCCTCGACAAACGACTCTGCGGTGCTCGCGGCGACGCCCTTGCCGAGCGACTTCTGGTACTCGTCGAACCAGAACTGCTTCTGTCGCGCCAGCTCCTCCTCGAGCCTGCCTGCCTCGGCTGCCGGGATGGAACCGGTGCCTCGACAAGCGTCCTCGATCTGGGTCAGCAGGTTGGCGATTTCGGCTTGGGGCAGGCGATCCTGGATGGAGTTGACGATGCGCTGGGTGGGAATCCTCTTGATCTGCTCTTCCTTCCGATTGAGGTCCACGAAGGTTGGCGTTTGACCGTCATGGGCGGCGAAAACCGGAACCGTCGCCACCATCAGGCCTGCCACCATCGCCAGCGTCTTCAGCTTCATCGGGTCACCTCTTGATCCATTGTCGACCGTCACACACCAATACGAGAGGGGCGAGACGAAGGTTTCGGGGGGAGGGAGCCGGCCTCGGTCCGCGGACGACTACTACAGGACTCATCATGCTTCAGACGACGGCGGCGCACCCGGGGATAGATGGGGGGGAGCACCGGAAGGACGGCGACGACGACGACGGCGAGGCCGTCTGGGCGAATCGGCAGCGCTCTCCGGTTGTGCGAGGGGTTCGCCAGAGGCACTTGCCAAAGCGACCTCGGCTGGAGCGGGCGCGTGGGAACGCGTTCCAGGAGAAAAACGACCGGTCTCCGGAGTGCCGGTTTCGGAAGGCGCCTCCACGGGGAAACGTGCCGGGTGGCCGGATGCCTCGGAAGCGGTGCGTTCACCCGGGAGCGAGGGTTCCACATCGTGTGCCCTGGCGTCGAGGGGTTGCCTGGGCGGCCGCGGTTCCTCGTAGCGGCGTGGAGGCCGCTCGCGCCGTCCCCCCGGGGTGCCCAATCGCACGTGCACCTTCTTGCCGCGGATGAATCCTCCATCGAGGTTCTTGAGCACTGCAGCAGCGTACCGTTCGGGAACCTCCAGAGTGCTTTCCGCGTCACCCAGGCGGATGTAGCCGACTTCCTTGCGAGGCATGCCGCTGTAGCCGGCGGCGCTGCGAGACAGGTCCGAAGCCCGGATGTCGCGCCGACTGATGGTGACGACCAGCCGGACCATCCCGGCAGAGGCGCCGGTGTCGGGGAATTTTTCAGAGTTCTCCGGACCAGCCGCAGCCGGAAGCTCCTGCTGGGCCCAGACCATCCCTAGCAGCGCCGCGGTCACGCGCTCGGCGCCGAAGCGATCGAGCAGATAGGCGGCCTCGCCCACGAAGGCGTCTACGTCTTCCTGCGGCGCCGCGGAGATGCGCCTCTCGATGCGCCGGGCCCTGCGCGCCTGAGCCACGTCGGCGGGATCGGGCAAGTGCCACGGTTCGATCCAGACGTCTATGCCCTCTTGAATGCGGTGTACGTCATGGAACTCGCCGTCGCGTATGAAGGTGACGGCCACGCCCTTCTTGCCCGCCCGGCCGGTCCTTCCGATACGGTGCAGATAGGTCTCGGGGTTGAGCGGCACGTGGAAGTTGATGACGTGGCTAACGTCGAAGACGTCGATCCCTCGCGCGGCAACGTCCGTGGCGACCAGCAGCTCGATCTCGCCTTCGCGGAAGTGCGACATCGCGCGGGAGCGCTCTTCCTGTGACATATCGGCGTGCAGGCCGAGGGCCTCGTAGCCGTCGCCCTTGAGACGCGCTGCGAGCTCGTCTGTCTCGCGGCGGGTATTGCAGAAGATCAGGCCGCGCGTGATCGACTCGTGATCGACCAGGTCGGTGAGCGCCGCGTAGGCCTCGTCGGCATTGACCTCATAGCAGCGATGCTCGGTACTCAGCACGAGCAAGTTGAACTCGCTCATGTTGATCTGCTCGGGCTCGGTCATGTAGCTCGTGGCCAGGCGCAGAACGGGCGTCGGCATCGTGGCGCTGAAGAGCATCGTCTGGCGCGAGCGGGGGATGCTGCGCAGGATGCGCCGGATGTCGTCGATGAAACCCATGTCGAGCATCTCGTCGGCCTCGTCGAGGACGGCGTACCGGACCGTGCCGAATCGAATCGTCCCCCGTTGCAGGTGATCGATGACCCGCCCGGGCGTTCCCACCACGATGTGGACGCCGCGTGTCAGCAGCTGGATTTGCTTGCGGATCGGCTCGCCGCCGAAGATCGCGGCGATGCGGACGCCGCGGTGCTTGGCCAGGTTGGCAACATCGCCGGCGACCTGGGCCGCCAGCTCCCGGGTCGGCGTGAGAATCACGGCCTGGACGACGTTGTTCGAGGGATCGATGCGTTCGATGATGGGAATGCCGAAGGCCGCGGTCTTTCCCGTGCCCGTTTGGGCTTGGGCGATGAGGTCGACGCCTCGCATCGCGACGGGGATGGCCGCCGCCTGGATCGGGGTGGGCGTGGTGAATCCCAGCTCGTCGACGGCGCGTAGGAGGGGCTCCGAAAGGCCCAGGTCCATGAAAGTCTTGGTGAGATCGGTCATTCGGTCCTCACGATCTCTCCGGCAAAAGTCTCCTGGATCAGCTTCACGGTCTTGTCCTCTCGGACTGCCTTGTCGGCCCAGTCCTTGTCGAGCGTGGGAGCGGCGACGCCGTCGGCGTTGCCGGCCTCCTCCTCCAGGACGACCGTGACGTCCTTGCCGTAGTGCTGTTTGACGACCTTCCGCAGGAGGGCGCTGTGATCGGCCTCGCCCAGCCGGCCGCGGTGGAAGGTATGGATCTTGGAGAAGACGATACGCAGCTTCTTGCCCGCGGGCGGAAGGGCCCGCCCCTCCCGGGCGAAAGCGGCCGTTTGCGGCTTCTCGCGGTTGAGGTCCTCGATGACGCGCGCCCACAAATCGGAGCCCGCATCCACTGGAGTTGCTTGCTCCAATGGGGCCAACGACTCCTGGGGATCGCCCGGACCGGGCGCCTGGACGGCCTCGAGCGGAGCGCTCGGCTGCGAGACGGCCGGCGGCGCTGCCGGGACCACCGACGGCCTGGCCGCGACACGCGGAGGCGCGGGCTCCGGCGCGGGCACGGCGGGCTCCTGCGCAAGCGCGGGTGCCACCCCGGGAGCCCCGGCCGGTCTGGACTGCAGGACCGCCACTGCCGCAGACAGGCTTTCGATCCGTTGCAGCAACTCCTCTCGGCCGGAGAGCAGCTCGGCGTGGGCCGACTCGAGCAGGCCAATCTCCAGCGTCAGCCGCGGGTCCAGCGCTTGCTTCAGAGACGGCGCCAGCGCCGACAATCGCGCCAGCACGGCGATCGACCGCCCCGCGTCTGCCGCCCCGTGGCCCGGCGCGGCGACCTGTTTCGCCAGGGCGTCGCGCTGGTGCTCCGTGAGCTGCCCCAGGATGGCATGCGGCTCGATGCCTTGCTCGTGCATCTCTGCCAGTACGGCCAGCAGCCGTCCGGGATCGCGGTCGCGCATCGCCCCTGAAAGCCGCTCGACGGCCTCGGCCCGCGCCAGCCCCAGCGCGCGCCGCACGTCGTCGGCAGATATGGATTGGGTTCCCGGCGAACCCGAAAGGCTCAGCACCTGCTCCAGCAGGCCCAGCATGTCGCGCAAGCTGCCGTCCCCGCGGCGCACGATCTCCTCGATCGCTTCCGGGGCCACGGCGTCGATCGCCTCCGCCACCAGCACCTGCGTCAACCGTTCCGAGGCGGCCGCCTGTCCGATGCGCTGAAAGTCGTAGCGCTGGCAGCGACTGGCGATGGTCGCCAGCACCTTGTGCGCCTCGGTGGTCGCCAGCACGAAGACGACGTGGGACGGCGGCTCTTCCAGGGTCTTGAGGAACGCGTTGGCCGCGTCCTTGGTCAGCATGTGGACCTCATCGAGGATGTAGGTCTTGTACTTCCCAAGTGAGGGCGAGAAGTTGACCTGCTCGCGCAGCGTGCGGATCTCGTCGATGCCGCGATTGCTCGCCGCATCCAGCTCCACGATGTCGAGCAACCGCCCCTCGTTGGCCATCGAGCAAAGCTCGCAGGTGTTGCAAGGCTCGCCCTCCATCGGAGTCCTGCAGTTGATCGCCTTGGCCAGAAGGCGCGCCGTCGTCGTCTTGCCCGACCCGCGTGGGCCCGTGAAGAGATAGGCGTGGCTGACTCCGCCCGAGCGCAGCGCGCCCAACAATCCGCGCGTGACGCTCTCCTGCCCGGCGACGTCGGCAAAGACGCTGGGGCGGTACTTTCGATACAGGCTGAGCGCCGCGCCCATCGATCAGCCTCGCGTCCCGGTCAGCTTCCGCAGACCCGAGTCGATTCGACGCGCAGCTTCGATCAGCGTCTTCTCCGAGGCCGCAAAGGAGAGCCGGATGAACCCCTGTCCGCACTCACCGAAGGCGTCGCCAGGCGTCATCGCAAGACCCTCGTTCTCCAGCAGGTGCTCCGACACCTCCAGCGACGATCGGCCCGACCCTCGCACGTCGAGAAACATATAGAAGGTCCCCTCCGGCTTCCAGACCGAAAGTCCCGGCACTCCGGAGAGCTTGTCCATCAGCAGAGCGCGCCGCCTGACGAAGGCCTCGACCATCGCGTCTTGAGCCCGGGAATCGCCTCGCAGCGCCGCGACCGCCCCCTTCTGGGCGAAGCTCACCGCGCAGGTGGCCGTATGCTGCTGCAGCATCAGGAGCGGCTCGATCAATCGCGCCGGACCGGCAAGGTACCCCAGCCGCCAGCCGGTCATCGCAAAAGCCTTGGAGAACCCGTTCAAGGTGAGACACCGCTCGGCCATACCCGGCAAGCCCGCCAGGCTGACGTGCTTGCGGCCGTCGTAGAGGATCTTCTCGTAGATCTCGTCCACGAGCACGATCAGGTCGTGCTTGCGGGCCACGCGGGCAACCTCCTCGAGCTCCTCAGCGCTCCAGACTTTGCCGGTTGGGTTGGTGGGCGAGTTGAGGATGATCATGCGGCTCTTCGACGTGACGTGGCGCTCGAGCTCGCCCGACGCCAGGCGGAAGTCGTTCTCCGCGCGCGTGGCCACGGGTATGTAGCGCCCGCCAGCCAGCGTGACCAGCTCCCGGAAGCTGACCCAGGACGGCTCCGGACAGAGGCACTCGTCGCCGTCGTCGAGGAACGCGAGGCAGGCGTAGGCAACACCCTGCTTGGCGCCAGGCAGCACCAGGACTTCCCTGCCCGGATCGACCCGAAGTCCGTTTTCGCGCGCCAGTTTTTCGGCAATCGCCTCGCGAAGCTCGGGGATGCCGGCAGCGTTGGTGTAATGCGTGAAGCCCGACGCCATCGCGTCGCTTGCGGCACGGATGACGTGCGCTGGGGTGTCGAAGTCGGGCTCACCGGCCGAGAGGCTGATGATGTCGCGTCCGCTCGCTGCGAGTGTCCGGGCTCGGTCGGAGAGCGCCACCGTGGCCGAGGGTTTCACCGCGCGCAGGCGGGCGGAAATGAGATGTTTCTCCATCATGCGACCGATTCTCGTGGAACGGCACATCCTAGCACAGGCGGGCGCTTACGGGCCACTTGTGCCATTTGACCGCGCATTCCCGCCCGCTTCTGTCGATAGCAGAGTCGGGCCCGTGTCCTTGCTGGGGCCCAGGCTTCTCACCATGACCTCGCGCGACTTCCTGAGAACAGCGGCGCTTTGCGCGCTGGCGGCCCTGGCGCTCCTGGCTGCGCCGGCTAGCGCACGCGCCGTGATCGACAAGGCCGCCCCGCGCGAAGAACCGCCCCCGCCACCGCCACCGCCGGTCGAACCCGCGCCGCAAGAGGAAGAATCGCCCGACGAGCTCTCCCTGCGCGGACGCATCCGTCTCTCCAACCAGCACGTCGACCGCACCGACCAGCGCCTGGTCGTCTCGCCAGTCGGTACGGTTGGGGCGGCTACGGCCACCGAAAGCGGCTACTTCGGCGCCCTCTCGGCCAACCTCGCGGGCATCGCCGAGTCCAGCCTCAACGAGAACTGGATGCTGCTGGTCGACGACCGGTTGCGCCTGGACGCCTACGATCCGCAGCGGGTCGACAGCGAGCGTTACGACTTCCTCGACAACCGCCTGCGCGTCGACCTGGGCACCTTCGCGGGGGAGAGCACGCTCCTGGATGTCGGCGGCTTCTGGGACGTGCACCGGGAGAGCTTCGATCCTCTGTTCCGTTTCGAAAGCGGCGGCGCCGCGGTCAGCGTCGATCGCGACTGGGCCAATCACCGGAACCTCACCGCCAGTCTCGAGTACCGCCGCACCACCTTCGACAACCTCGCCATCGAGGACCACGACCAGATGCGAGCCGCCGTCGGCTTCTTCCGGTACTTCCCGGAGACGCTCGATCTGGAAGTGCTCCCGGTGCCGCCGGAGGAGACCAGGACGCGACCGGGATCGTTCGAGTACGCCGGCGATCTGGAGCTGGGACATTCGCGTTCCAAGATGCTGGAGTTTGGCGCGGGCCGGCTTGCGGAGGCGTCGCGCGAGCCCGAGTCCGTCCCGACCCACCGGCGGCTCTTCCACGACCACGTCGGCCAGCGCGAAGCCGCCCTCGGCGCCACCGCGGCGTTCACCCGGCGCTTCGGCGATATCTCCGCAGCCACGAGTTTCCGCCGAGCCACGCTCGATATGTTCGCTCGCCGCGCCAGCGACGATGACGTCGTCTGGACGGCCGACGATCAGCTCGACTACACCAACCGCGACGACAACGACTTCGCGCGATTCCTCTTCGACCAGTTCGACAACCGCGCCTCACTCGAACGGATGCGGGTCGGCAAGGATGCTCTGGACACCTCGAAGGTGGCTCTGGAGTCGACCTACACGACGGACAACCGCCCGTTCGACTCCAACCGCGTCGTGCTCGACCAGTACTCGTACCGGCATTTCGGAAAGCGCTGGGCCTTGGCCAGCTGGATGCGCGCCTACAAGCGCTTCAACCGCCAGGCGCGACTCGACTTCCAGGACCGCGAGGGGTTCCGCTCCAAGAACACCTTCACGATCGAGTTCGGAGCCGACAGCGCTGTCGACCTGTCGATCCTCTACGAGCGGATGGCCGTGCAAGGCCTTCAGACCGAGCTCGATTCCACTTATGCCGACCTCACCTACGAAGCCCGTTACCGGCGCCGGCTGGCAGGGTCGTCGCACCTGGAACTCGGCTACCGCACCGAGCGCGAACGCCACCAGGTGTTCTTCCAGAACAACCGCGACGAGGACACGGTCTTCCTCGACATCGTGGCCGATATCTAGCTGGGATTTCGAAGCAGAGGCGAGCTCCGGTCCGGCCCGGCCCGGACAATACCCTGTGCTAGAATCGAGGGCGACAGAGCGGTCCACCAGCCGCGCAGGTAAAGGCAAGCAACGTGGCCACCTCCAAGGCCCCACCGGGCGATAGCCGCCGGCCGACCGCCGGCGGTGTCGTGCCCACGGCCGGGTTCAATCCGTGGAACCCGGACAACCGCGCCACCGACTCCCTTCTGGGCCGTCTCAATCAGACCCGTGCAGGCGCCCACGGCCATTCCACGGCGCCGGGTCTTCGGCCAGGCAGCCCGGCTCCTCACGTGCGTCCAAAGCTCTACGACGCCGAGGTCATCCGCGAGGTGCGCGAGACCCTCTACCGGATGATGGCCGACCTGGGACCGGCCAAGGACGAGAACATCCAGAACGAAAAGACCTGGTATTCCGAACAGGTCAGCGAGGCGATCGCGGGGGTGCTCGACAAGCGCAAGCTGAAGCTGCCCGAGGAGGTCATCGCCAAGATCAAGGAAGACATCCTGGAAGGCATCCTCGGCTTCGGACCGTTGCAGAAGCTGCTCGAGGACTCGGACGTGACGGAGATCATGGTGAACGGCCCGTCGAAGGTGTTCGTCGAGATAGCCGGCAAGCTCTATCTGTCGGCGGTTACCTTCGCCAGCGAGGAGACGCTGCGCCAGGTCATCGAGAAAATCGTCATTCCTCTCAACCGGCGCGTGGACGAGACCTGCCCGATGACGGACGCCCGGCTGCCCGACGGCTCGCGCGTCAACATCGTCATCCGCCCGCTATCGTTGAGCGGCAGCACCGTCACCATCCGCAAGTTCCAGAAGATTCCCCTGAAGCTGGCGAATCTGGTTACCGCCGGAACTCTCTCCAAGGAAATGGCGACCTTCGTGGAGGGCTGCGTCCGCTCCAAGCTCAACATCGTCGTCAGCGGCGAGACCGGCTCGGGCAAGACCACGACCCTCAACGCGCTATCGAGCTTTCTGCCTCACGAGGCGAGAATCATCACCATCGAGGACTCCGCCGAGCTGCAGCTCCAGCAGGACCACGTCGTCCAGCTCGAGGCACGCCAGGCCAACATCGAAGGGCGTGGAGAAGTCACCATCCGCGGCCTGCTGCGCAACGCGCTG
>JACQFU010000190.1 GCA_016199905.1 Candidatus Wallbacteria bacterium | reverse complement strand
CCGGACGTGACGAGGTTCGACTTGCGATCGATGGTGCCGTGGCAGTCGATGCAGTCGACTTCGATGGCGTTTCCGACTTCGCCGTAGAGCTTGCCGTTGCCGTGGCTGTCCTTCTCGAAGTGGCAGTCGACGCAGTGCATCCCCTTTTCCAGGTGGATGTCCTTGAGGTGGACGGCCTTCTTGAACTTGTCGGGGTCGTCGTGACTGACCCGGGCGCCCTTGCCGTCGAGCAGGTTGCCCTTGCGGTCCTGTTTGTAGATTGCCCGGTAGACCCAGCCGTGGCCGTTGTAGTCGGCGAACTGCGTGTGCTTGAGCTTGGGGTTCAGCTCCGAGACGTGGGCGAGGAACTTCGGGTCGCCCCACAGGCCCCGTTCGGCGGCGCCTTCGGGGTTGTGCTGGTGCACCTGGGCGATCCGGGAGGCATCGGCGTCGAGCTGTTTTTTCGGGTACATCGCGTTGCCGTCGGTCTCGTGGTCCCACCACGTGTAGCCGTAGTAGGAATTCTCGAACGACGTCCCGGGGTGCATGTGACAGACCATGCACTGGCTGCTGGGGATTGCCCGCGTGAACTGGTGCTTGATGGGATGACCCGGCTCGTACTTCGGGATGGTGGGGTCGGCCTGGGCGCTCTGGCCCTGGTGGCCGTACTGCGCCCACGGGCCCGAGTGCTCCGGATCGCGGTCGTTGGCGTAGGGCACGTGGCAGGCGGTGCAGCCGCTGGAGCGGTAGTCGCCGGCGTGATCGTTGGTCCCCAGAAGCGAGAGGTTGGGGTCGAGCAGGCGAGTCTTCTGAAGCCCCAGGAAGACCGGGTCGGTGCGCAGGTTGGTGCCCCAACCCCGGAAGCTGAGCTTGACCTCCGGGCGGCCAGGCGACTCCTCCTTCTGGGGATTGGCGGTCTCCGGGACCGGTGTTCCGCCGCGTTCGAAGACGCGCAGCGGGTTGCCTGGCTGGGTGATTTCCCAGCGCGGAAGCGGATCGAGGAACCGGAGCACCCCCTTGGCCAGGTCGGCGACCGTCGGCGGAGGATTGGCGACGATACGTCTGGGTACTCCGTTGGCGTCGTAGCTCTCGCCGAAACGATAGATCTTCGACGGATAGGATCCATTGTTGTAGAGTGCCGCGCCCCAGAGCATCGCGCCGTGCGTCATCATGCTCTTGGACACGTTGGCGACCTCTTTGGCGTGGCAGGCCGCAGTCCCGCAGGTCACAGGCGCCGCGCGCAAGTCGCCGGGGTTGACGAACTGCACCCATTCCGTGCTCTCGCGGTTCAGCAACGTGAAGGACTGCTGCGGGTTCGCCGCGGTCTTCCACTCCGATGGGAAGCGTGGTCTCGGGTGGGCGATCTCTTTCACCGTCGTCGCGGGGTTGCCCCCGTGACAATCCGTGCAGCCGAGCTTGACGGTGCGCGCCTCGTGCATCGGTTCGGCGTCCTTGTGGCAGCTCACGCAGCCCCGACTCTTCGCGTCGGCCTCCGCGCGGGTCTGTTTCATCAGGTCCACGGCGGCCGCCGGCGGCGGCCCGGGTTCCGTCACGGCAGGCGCGGCCAGCAGCGGCGCGATCAAGGCAAGCAGCGCCCCCGCGGCCGCCAAGGCAGCGGGGATGGAGCGCTCGGTACGGACGTGCATAAGTCGCGGTCCCCTGGCGTCAGAACGCCAGCGTCAAGGAGCCGAAGGCAGAGAAGAGGTTGGTATCGGATCCGTAGATGTCGATGAACCCGGCCCGCGGGATGAAGTAGTTGAAGCCGCCGGTCAGGATCACGTTTTGGCTCAGCTTCGGCCGGTATTGCGCGCCGATGCTCAGGTCCATGCCGACCGCCTGATGGATGGCCGCTTGGTTCAGGAGTGTTTCGAGCGATTGAGTCTTGTCGAACCAGGCCATGTTGCCGTTCAGGATCAGCCGCACCTTCGGGGTCAGCTCCGCCTCGGCTCCCAGCCCGACGAGCCTCAAACCCGGGTTCACGAAGTTCGACATCCCCTGGAACTTGCTGCTGCGCAGATCGGGGAACAGACTGTTGGGCGAGAACAGACTCACGTTCGTCAGCCGGACGCCCTGGCGCGAGAGGAAGCTGAAGCCGCCGCCGGCGAAGTTGGGATTGTCGAGGATGGCCGAGAACCCCTCTCCCCGGCCGTCGGAGGGGTCCCTGTCGCCGCTGGCCCACAGGTAACTTGCTTTCAGGCGCAGCCAGTCCCGGTCTTCCGAAAGCTCCACTGCAGCCATGCGAGCGTCGATATCGATCCGGCGGCCGGCGAGCGGGTTGAACGAATCGTGACCCTTGGCCACGTAGTAGGCGTGGCTGACGTTCAGCTTGCCGATGTGGCCGTCGCCCGTCCATCCCAGGTACCAGGATTCCAGTGAATGGCCGCCTGCGGGATCGACCGTGCCAATGTTCGCAGGCCGCTGCAGGAATCCGTTCTCGTCGTACTTCAGCCGGCCGTCGTCGTGGTTGTAGTGCAAGCTCAACTGCCCCGTGTAGCCAGGAACGAACAGGTCCTGCCGATAGACGTTGGCAATTGCGACCTGCTGGCCGCGGTCGTCGCCGGTGTTCAGGTCGCTGTTGATCTCTTTCTCGAGCATCTTGAAGTAGGCGAGGTTGTACTGGACCCGGTTCGACTCGGCCGTCCCGAAGAGGCGGACAGCATTGTTGGTGTCGTTGAAGAGGAAGCCCCGGAAATCGCTTGCGAACGGCTGGCGCCCGATGCGGGTCGAAACGAAATCGAAGTTCGGGCTCACGTCGGCCAGTCGGATCTCCACGAAGGCTTCCTGGAAGGCGACATCGTCCCGGCTACGCTCCTTGCCGCCCCGGACGTCGGGTAGGACGGCGCCGACCTCTTCCAGGCTCAGCTTGTTCTCCAGGTTGAAGACAGGCGTCAGGCGAAGGCGCCAGTCGACCGGCTTGAACGCGGTGTTCCCGTGGAAGACGTCGATGGTGGCGATTGCCTCGGTCTTGAAGAACTGCTGGCTGCCGTCACCGAAGAACGGCTTGCTCTCGGGACGAGCGTTGCTGGAACCGCTCGGCGTAGGCAGACGGCGCTTCTCGAGAAGCGTGTCGCTGACCACGCTCAGGTTCAGGAACGTGTTCTGGCCGTCAAACGGGTAGTCGCCCTTGAGCACGTTCTGCCCATAAGGGTCGCTGCCCGAGCCGCGCTCGTAGAGCTCGTAGTCGGGAAAGCCGATCCGCCAGCGGTCTTCCACCGGCAGGAAGTCTGCGCTCGGAGGCTGCCCCGTGCGGCGGACGCGCCCGCTGCCCGTGTGCCCGAGAGGTCCAAGTGGCGGACCTGCCGGCGCCGGCCTGAGCAAGTCGGAAAGCTCCGACGATGCAGGGACAGCCGACGCGGAGGATGCGACCGTCGGCGGAGCTGTCGTCAAAGCCGTCGGCGTGGCCGGCTCAGGCCCAGCGGCAGGCACGGGCCCCCCGGGCTGCAAGACCTCCAGCACGAGCCCGCCGGCCGTGGAAGTCGTCGGGGCCGAGGGAGCCGGCGCGGCAGGTGCGGCAGCGTCGTTTCCCGGACGCCGGCGCAACCGTCCGGACGGCGCCGCCACAGGGGTGGCCGGGGTCGAGGCGGCCGGAGCCGTTGCCGGAGGAGTCGCCGGAGCCGTCGGAGCCGGTGACGCCGCCGGAGCTTCGACCGGCCGGCGCTTGATTCGCTGTGCCGAGGCCTCGGGCGGCAGTAACGTCCCGGCTGCCAGCAGCGCCGCCAGCGCCCAGAGGGTCCGGGCTCTCAACCGACGCCTCCGCCCGGATTGCGCGGGAACTTCACGTAAGGCAGCCGTGCTCCATTGAAGAACAGCTGGTCCGCCTTGAGCACCGTCACAGGCGGGAAAAAGCCGGTGCTTCCCGCGTCGGCGACGATGTCGTCTTGATCGATACCGTCGCCGCTGACTCCGACTGCGCCCACCAGCTTTCCGTTGCGGTAGAGAGGCACGCCACCCGCAAAAACCGTAATCCCATCCCCCGTCGCGCTCGTGCTCGTTCCGGGGCGCAACACCAGGCATGCCTGTAGCCCGAACAACGGACCGGGCGGCTGCCCGTCGATTCCCGGCGGAAAGAAGTTCTGGCAGAGAAACCCTATCGCCCGTGTCGTGATCGCGACCGACTGCGTGTCCGCCACTCCGACCGCGGTGCGGAACTGCCGCAGGGCCGCGAGCGTCACCGGGTCACCCGGCCCCGGCGTCGGGTCTGTCGAGAAGAGTGCCGCGGTCCGCGCCTTCTGCACGCTCACGTCGAAGCTGAACAGCGTCGCGTCCGGCGTCCGGAACACTCCCAAGATGTCGCCTTGCGGGTCGACGACCGACACGAACACCGCGGCCGACGAGCCGAGCGGACGCCGGATGGCGCCACGCGTGATCGCGGCCTTCGCTGCGGCCTGCCCGGCGATACGATCCACATCGGCCACCCTCAACCGGTCGGGGTCCGCGCCCGGAGCATCCACCGAGGGGAACCGGACCTCCAGCGGAACTCCGCCCAGGGTGCGAGTCGGAAAGACCGGCGAGAAGTCCGGCGTCACCTCGAACGGGAAGTCTCCCACGGCGGGCGTCAGGGCCGGCAACGCGCCGGGAGCGGGCGGCAATGTCGCGCTCACGTACGGCAGCCGAATCCCGTCGACCAACACCTGATCGGCCTGGATCAACGGATTCGGGGCGAACCCTCGTTGGGCGGCCAGCGCGATCGGCTCGTCCAGCTCGGGCCGGTTGCTGCTAATCCCGACGCCACCGACCGCGAAACCTCCCTTGTAGAGAGGCACTCCGCCGTCCACGGCCGACAGCCCGTTCGGCTCGATCAGTAACGGCGGCACCGCAGTCGAAGAGTTGGCCAGCTGCGCCACCAGCACGTCGGAGCCCGGCAGGCTGGAGTTGTTGACGCCGTAGAGCGGGCCGCCCCCCGTGTTCGAAACCCCTGGCGGGAAGTGATCCAGGATGATGAAGCGCGCAGTGCGGGTGCTGAATGCCTCGCCGGTGGAGCTGAAGTAGGCTGCCGTGCGGGCCTTGGCTACCGCACAGTTGACGCCGCCCGCCGAGCATGCGTCGTAGCCCGGAAACGGCAGGCATCCCGTGACCGCGCCCGGGTACGAAGGCCCAGCCGGCATCGAAGTCATCCGGAACTCGCCCCGGATGACGCCATCGCGATTCGTGACTGCCACCACGAGGCTGGCTCCCACTCGCGTTGCCTCCGCCACCGCCTGCGCCAGGACGACGCGCACCTCCGCCTCGGTGAGCGGGACCGCTACGCCTGTCGGAGGCCGCGGCAAGCGCGTCTCGGGACTTCCGCCACCGCCGCCGGAGCAGCCGGTTGCAATCCACAGACACACCGCCAGGAGCGAGGATGCGATGAGGATTCGGGATGAGAATGTTTGATAGCGCATGGTCTTCGCGGCGCGCGACCCCATCTGAACCATCGGCAGCAACCGCCTCACAACGGAATCCGCGTAACTGCGGTGCCCAAGAGACGCGGAAATCTGCCAGAAATGCCCCCCAAAGTCAACGATCTTGTCGATCGGGGGTGCGTTCGCAGTTCGTGGCGCTTCGGCGGCGCCTCGTCACGATTACCGCGACGGCAAGTCCGCAAAGGTCCGGTGATAACGCTCGTCGCCGAGGTACTGCGTCCACTCGTCGTGGCTGAGGTTCGTGGTCGCCCGATCGGTCGCCATGCGCCGGAGATCCTCGTCGCGCAAAGGCCAAACCCGAACGTATCCGTCGAGGTAGGCGGCGACCAGCCATCGGCCATCGGGTGGCCGCGCAACGTCACCGCGGTCGTTGCCGGGTTTGGAGCGGTGGCGTCCCAGTAGCGCACCCGGCCGTCGACGCCGCCCGCGGCAAACCAGCGGCCGTCACTGGAGAACCCCATCTCGGAGGCCATCGGTTCGTCACCGCACAGCCGTGCCGCCGGCGTTGCGGGCTGACGAGTGCAGAGCCATATCTCGCCAGTGCCGCCCGCGCATGCGATGCGCCTGCCGTGGAGATCCATCTCGAGCTTGGTCACGCCACCGCCGCAGGTGATGGAGGTCGTCCACGCGGTGGCGAAGGCCGAGGCCGCATCGCAGCACGTCAGTGTATCGTCGGGTCCCACAAACGCCACGGCGCGAGTGTCTCCGCTTGCACAGATCGGCTTCCGGGGGGATTCGCCGGCCCACGGAAACGCCGAACTCTGTTTCGGTTGTCCCGATCCCTCCAGCGACCAAATCCGGACCTGGGAGCCCTGACCGGCGGTCACGAAGTATCGCCCCTCCCCCAGGAACCCTGTCCAGAGCAGCTCCTTTCCTAGCCCCGGAATGGTCCTGCAGTAGCGGCGATCCGCCAGATCCAGGAGGGCCACGCTTCCGTCCCTGCCGCCAATGGCGAGCTTCGATCCGTGGACTGCGACACCGTCGGCCGCCGCGCGCTCCGCGCCGACGTCGCCCGGAGACGAAATGAAGACTCGGATCGTTTCCATCGGTCGCGCGTCAGCAAGCCCCTCGTTCGAGGCGCTTGCCACCGAGGCCATTATTTCACGCCGGCAGCGCTTTGTGCGATCGGCGCGGCCTATCTGCTAACCTTGGCCCCAGATCCCCGATGCCGAAACCCAAGAACAGAGCGCCAGCCGCGCTCCGAAGCCCGAGCGACAGGAAGGGGCGCGCCGCCGAGATACATCGCCGGCTCGCAGTCCAGTTCCCCGAGCCCAAATGCGCCCTGAACCACGCGAACCCGCTAGAGCTGCTCGTCGCGACGATCCTCTCCGCCCAGTGCACGGACGTCCGGGTCAACATCGTCACCAAGGCGCTCTTCCGGCGATACCGGACGGCCAAAGACTACGCTGAAGCGGATCCCGAAGAGCTGGAGCAGTTGGTCCGCACCACGGGCTTCTATCGCAACAAGGCCAAGCACATCCGGCTGGCCGCCCGCGCGATAGTCGACGGCTTCGGCGGGGAGCTGCCTCGCACGATGGAGGCCCTGCTCACCTTGCCCGGCGTCGCGCGCAAGACCGCCAACGTGGTCCTGGGGACCGCGTTCGGCCTGCCCACGGGCGTGGTCGTCGATACGCACGTTCTGCGCATCGCCGCGCTGCTGGGCCTGACCCGCGAGAAGGACCCCGAAAAGGTCGAGGCCGATCTCATGAAGCTCTTGCCCCAGTCCCAGTGGATTGACTTCAGCCACCGAGTCATCTTGCACGGACGCGCCGTTTGCATCGCGCGGCGCCCCCGCTGCGCCGAGTGCGCCCTGGGCGACGTCTGCCCCTCCAGGCTCGGCTCGTAGCCGCCTGCCGGCTAGAGCGTCCCGCCTTCCTGCGGCACTTCGATCCGCAGCTCCATGTTGACTCGCCGCGGATAGACCGTGGCCGTGCTGTGGACGACGTCCCGCGGGTTGAGCTTCGTCGGGTCCGTCACGGTGCCGCCCTCGGCTTCCAGCTCCTCCTTCGTTTTGTTGGGGCGCAGCTTGATGTCGAAATGATCGATCTCGACGACCACCCGGTAGTACTGGAACAGGATGCGCTCGTTGTCGCTGGTCGAGAACGCCCGGAAGTCGAGCACCGAGGTCTGCCCACCGAGCCAGACTCGGCTCTCTATCGGTCCGCCCTTGTCGCGGTTGAGCTTCCGATAGTGAATCTCTTTGTGCTCCTTGT
>JACQFU010000212.1 GCA_016199905.1 Candidatus Wallbacteria bacterium | reverse complement strand
TGGACGGGGCGCAACCGATGCCGGGCCCCGGACAGCGCGGTCTGGACTCGCCGGAGGCATTGACCTCTTTGGGCCGGCTGCTCGACCTCTTGCGCGTCCAAAAGGTGGCGCCGCCCAACGCTGGAGGGATGGAGGACAAAGACATCTGGCAGGCGTTCAGCGAGCGCAAGAACGTCGCGTGCGCTCCCTTCGGTCTGTGGGCCCTCAAAGCGCTGGAGCGCAAGAAGCCCTTTCCCTTCGCCGTCATGGCCTATCCGGGAGTCCGGGCGCGCCGCGGACTCTCGCCCGTGGCGACCAGCGGCTACCTCGTCTTCCGGCAGGCCGATCCGCTCAAGCGGCGCCTCTGTCACGAGCTGGCTCGCTTCCTGACCAACGGCGAGAACCAACGCCTGCTGGCCAGCTACGGGCAGTTCCCCACCCGCCGCTCCACGGGCGACATCTACGCCGGCGAGCCCCAGATGCGCCGCGCTCAGGCCATCGTCGCCGGAGGTTTTCCGCAGCCCGTGCGGCGTCGGGCTCGCCCGGGTTTTGGGCAAACGGTTGGGCGACGTCAGCGCCTACGGCTTCCTGGCGCCGTCGATGCTCGTGTTCGCGGTCTTCACGGTTTGGCCCGTCTTCCGCGCGTTCCTGCTGGCTTTTCAGGACTACGCTCCGGGCGCCGGCGTGTTCCAGGGGTTCACCGGGTGGAAGAACTTCGCCGACGTCCTGGCGAGTCCCGATTTCCTCCGCGCGGTGCGCAACACGGCGATCTACACCGCCGTCGTCGTTCCCGCGCAGATCGCCCTGGGCCTGGTCCTGGCGAGCCTGCTCTATCCGCTCGGAACGGCCGCCCGGAACTTCTTCCGCGCCGCGTTCTACCTGCCGGGCGTCGCCTCCGTCGTGGTGATGGCGATGGTCTGGCGCTGGCTCTACGACGACTCCTTCGGCCTGCTCAACAACCTGCTCTCGCTGCCCGCTCTCGGACCGATCTACCAGACGATCGCCAACCTCACCCCTCTCATCGCCCGGCCGGGATCCGCGCTCGCGGCGCTCTACGGCGTCGTTTTCGCGTGCCTCGCCGCCCGCGACCTCCTGGGCAGGCCCCGCCTCGCCGCGTTCGTGGCCGCCGCCGCGGGCCTTGTCGGCGCGGCATGGCTTGCGCGAGGGCTCGCCTGGACATGGCACCCGCACCAGCCCGTCAGCTGGCTCACCTCCACCGAGCTGTCGCTCTTCAGCATCGCGCTCTCCACCGTCCTGAAGGGGCCCGGCGGAGCGCTGCTCATCTATCTCGCCGCGATGGAGGCGATTCCTCCCGAGCTCTTCGAGGCCGCGCGCTCCGATGGCGCCGGACCGCTGGCCCAGTGGTGGCACGTGATGCTCCCGCTGGTCCGGCCAACGACGCTGTTTCTGGCGATCACGGGAGCAATCGACAGCTTTCAGGTCTTCGCGCAGGTCCTGATGCTCACCGACGGCGGGCCGGCCGGCTCCTCGACGGTGCTCGTTCACCAGATGTACACGCGCGCTTTCCGGGACCTGGAGTTCGGCCAGGCCAGCGCGATGGCGTTGATGCTCTTCTGCGTGCTGGTCGCCGTGAGCCTCGCGCAGTACCGTTTCCTGCGCACGGATTGGGAGTTCTGATGGTCAAGCTGATCCTCTTCGATATCGACGGAACGCTGGTGCTGTCCGGCGGGGCCGGCGCCCGCGCTCTGGCCCGCGCCTTCTCGGAGCTCTACGAGGTCTCCGAGGCGATGACCGGGATCGTTTTCGCCGGTTGCACCGATCCGATGATCGTGCGCGATATCTTTCGCGTGAAGCTGGGGCGCGAAGACCGTCCTGGCGAGCTCCAGCGCGTGCTCGATCGTTACTTGCTGCACTTGCCGGAGGAGGTCGGCCGGGCGGAGAAGGCGGCCGTGCTTCCGGGTGTCGAGGCGCTCCTGGCCGCCCTGTCGCCTCGCGCCGACGTCCTCATCGGCCTGCTCACCGGCAACATCGAGCCAGGGGCGCGCATCAAGCTCGGGCGGTTCGGACTCGATGGATACTTCGGGTTCGGTGGGTTCGCCTCCGACTCCGAGGACCGCGACGAGATCGCCCGCGTGGCGCTGGCCAGGGGCCGCCAGCGCGCGGGCCGCGACGTGCCGGCAGAGGACGCGATCGTCGTCGGGGATACTCCGCGCGACATCTCCTGCGGCCGGGCAATCGGCGCTCGAGTCCTGGCCGTCGCCACCGGCCCTCATCCGAAGACGGATCTGGCTGCCCACGCCCCGGACTGGCTCCTGCAGGACCTTTCCGGCACAACTGCCGTGATGGAGTTGCTCCTCGATGGCGAGGCCGCTCGAAGCCGATGGCCCTGAGGACGCGCAGCCGGTTCGCGGCGGTCCTCGCCTCGGCGGCTTTCGTGGCGGTCACCGTCATCCTGCTGATCGCCTACGCCGTCGTCGCCCAGTCCGACCGTCTCCTCTACCCCGAGCGCCATTCGCTCGTGGGGTCGGCGGGACGCTACGGGTACCTCACTCCTGCCGACTGCGGTCTGGCCTATCAGGACGTCACGATGGCTACCGAAGAGGGCTGGGTCCTTCGCGGCTGGTACGCGCCGGTAAGATCCCCAGTGCCTCGCCGGGCGGGAAGAGCGTTGCTGATGATCCACGGGCACAAGGAAAACCGCGTCTCGATGCTGCAGCTCGCCCGGTTTTACGCGGACCTGGGATTCTCGTTGTTGCTCTTCGATCTGCGCCACCACGGCGACAGCGGCGGCCGGGAATTCACGATGGGCGTCCGCGAGTGGCGGGACGCCGCACGAGCTGCAGGCTGGCTGCGCGACCGCGGGTTCGAGCCGCGCCGCATGGCCGTCTATGGCGTCTCGATGGGAGCCATGATCGCCATCAAGACCCAGGCGGAAGCGGCGCCCTTCGGCGCCGTCGTCGCCGACTGCCCTAGCTCGGACATGCGGGCCACCATCGAGGACTACGGACACTCGTACTACGCGATGCCGGGCCTGTTTTTGCGCCTGGCAATCTCGCTGGCCGAGCGGGGGGCCGGCATCGACCTGGACGAGATCGCGTGCGGAAGAATCGTCTCGAAGGTCCGGTGCCCCCTGCTGCTGATCCACGGCGAGGACGATCGGCGGATTCCGGCCGAACACTCGAGGCTGCTCGCCAGCCGGGCCGGCGGCCCCGTCGAGACGCTCTTCGTTCCCGGCGCCGGTCACGCCCAGTGTTTCGACAAGGCCACCGGCCTCTACGAGCGGACCATCGCAGCTTTTCTCGAGAAGTCCTTGCCTTGAACCGCTCGCGTCATCCCGCCAGCACCATCACGAGCGTCTTGAGCAAGATCTGCAGGTCCAGCGCCAGGCTCCGGTTCAACACGTAGTACAGGTCCAGGCGCACCATCTGGTCGAAGCGCCACTTGCGCAGCTTTTCGACTTGCCATAGCCCCGTGATGCCCGGCCGTTCGACGAACCGGGAGTGGTGCCAGTCGCGGTACCCGGCCACCTCCTCGGCCAGTGGCGGCCTTGGGCCTACCAGACTCATCTCACCGGTGAGGACGTTGAACAGCTCGGGGAGCTTGTCGAGCTTGTGCCGCCGAAGAAAGGCCTGAAAAGGGGTGCCTGCCGGCGATTCCTCCGATGCCGCGGAGGTGGAGGCGCCCGCAGGGCTGGTCCTGAATCGCAAGAGCCGGAACGGCCGCTCGCCCGCGCCGATGTGCTCGAGCTCCTCGAGCGCGGGACCGCCGTCGGCCTTGCGTATCGCCAGCGCGATCGCCGCCAGCAGCGGCGAGAGCAGCAGCAGCGCGCCCACGGCCACGAACAGATCGAAGCCACGCTTCAGCGCCCGCGACAACTCGTCCAGAGGAGTACCCGGCAGGTCGACGGCGGTGAAGTCGCACAGGTCGACCACGTTGGCGCTGAAGAGGTACGCCTCCGGCGAAGACAACACGATCTTCACATCGAGCGGCAGCCTACGGCAGGCCACTACCGGCCCCATCAACGCCTCGATCCCTGCGCCGCCCTGCACGAAGAGAACCTCCTGCGCGCGCACAGCGCCTGCCAGCGCGGGCAGCTCGTCGGGCCGCCCGAGCAGCGGCGCGGCCCCGGCCCCGGTGCCGACGAACCCCGCCACGTCGTAACCCAAGCTAGGATCGGCCGAAAGTGCGTCCGCAAGTTGCCGCGCCGTCTGGTCGGTACCGACGATGACGCAGCGTCGCAGGGTGAGGCGCCGCCGCGTCAACCAGCGCCGTAACTTCAGGACGAGCCACCGAGTGAGCGCCAGCGTCAGCGCGCCGCTCGGCAGAGCCTGCACGAGCGCCAGTCGCGAGCGGAAGAGGTGCGGCAGTGGAACGCGGGTCATCCAGAAGAAGAGCCCGGAGGCAAGCAGGCCCAGCGACACGTTCATGAGGGCGCGCCAGACCAGCTCGGCCACGCCTTCGCCGCCGCGCAGCCGGTAGTGTCCCAGCCACCCGGCCGTGAGCAACACGATTCCGATCGGGGCCATCGACCAGGGCGGATCGGTCCACCCCCAGATCGCCCAGACCAAGAGCACGGCGTCCAGCAGTACGTAGGCCGGCAGGCGCATCGGCGCCAGGTAGCACTTCAGCAGGTATGCCAGCTCTCCCCACTTGTCGTAGTAACGCACGGCGCTCTCCAGATGGATCCAGAGGTCCGGGTTGAACAGACCCGCATCGCGGCTTCCCTGACGGTAATAGTGGACGACGCGGGAGTAGGGACAGAAGTAGACCGCCCAGCCGGCCTGCTTCATCCGATAACACCAGTCGACGTCCTCCAGGTACAGGAAGTACCTCTCGTCCATCGGGCCCACGTGCTCCAGGGCGCGGCGCCTCACCATCATCGCCGCGCCGAGCACCCAGTCGACCTTGCGAACCGAGCCGTGATTCCAGTCGAGCATCATGTGGCGTCGCGCTTCCGGGTGGTCGGGCAGCAGCCTCCCAAGCGCCGTGCGCCTCAGCAGCAGTGTCTTGAAGCTGTAAAACGTTCGGCAGCTGGGTTGCAGCCGGCCGTCGCCGTACTGAAGCCGTGGGCCGGCGATGCCGCAGTCGGGGTGGTCGTCCATGAAGTCGACGAGTGCCCGGATCGAGCCCGCCAGCATCAAGGTGTCGGCATTGAGGACCAGCACGTACTCGCCACGAGCCCGAGCCAGGCCTTGGTTCACGCCCGTCGAGAAGCCGACGTTGACGGAGTTTGCAATCAGCTGAACGCCCGGGAACTCCGTCGCGACCATCCGGGCCGAGCCGTCCGGAGAGTGGTTGTCGACGACGATGCACTCGGCGTCGAGCCCGGAACTTTCGCGCAGCACCGAGCCCAACGACTCTCGCAGCATGCTCGAGGTGTCGTAATTGACGATGACGATGGAGAGCTGCATCCTGCGCATCGAGGATTCAACCGCATCCTTGCCCGACTTGCAATCAGCTCGGGGGGGCCGGACGTCTCCCGAGCGCCTCGTCGTAGACGGCCAAGAGCAGCGCGGCAGCGCGGTCCCAGGTGAAGCGGCCCGCGATGGCGGCGCGCGACGCGTCGCGACGTCCGCCAGCCAGCGCGTCGACCACGGCGGTTCGAAGACCGTCCGGGTCGCCCGGTTCGCAATAGCGCGCATCGTCTCCCAGGTACTCCCGCAGATGGCCGCGGCTGGTGCTGACCACGGCCGCGCCTGCTGCAGCGGCCTCCAGGCTCGCCAGGCCCACGTTCTCGACCCAGCTCGGGAGCGCGTGAACCCGCGCAGCCGCCATCGCCGAAGCGATCAAAGGCCTCGAAAGAGCTGGAAGATGATACGTGTCCGGTCGAGCTGCCACGACCCTCGCCACGGCCCGCGCGTAGCCCCCGTGCGACGGGTTCGGATCGCCGGCCAGTACCAGCGGAACCGGCACGCCGGCGAGCGCCTCGAGCAGCTCGAGCTGGTTC